>NZ_JBHTMP010000031.1:0-90252 GCF_042679305.1 Micromonospora sonneratiae
CGAGCGTGCCCAACGGGGCGAGCGCGGTGATCGGGGCCAGCGTGCCGCGGTCGACCGGGACAACGAGGGCGACGAGGACGGCGAGGGCGGCGGCCGGCGCAGCCGGCGTAGCCGATTCCGGGACCGCCGTCGGGGCCGGGGAGACCGCCCCGAGGGGGAGACCGGTGGCCGGGAGCCGCAGGTCGCCGAGGACGACGTTCTCGTTCCAGTAGCCGGCATCATCGACGTTCTCGACAACTACGCGTTCGTACGCACCACCGGCTACCTGTCCGGCCCGAACGACGTGTACGTGTCGATGTCCCAGGTCAAGAAGTACGGCCTGCGTCGCGGTGACGCCGTCACCGGTGCGGTACGGGCGGCCCGCGAGGGCGAGCAGCGCCGGGACAAGTACAACCCGCTGGTGCGGCTCGACGCGATCAACGGGATGGACCCGGACGAGGCCAAGCGTCGTCCGGAGTTCTACAAGCTGACTCCGCTCTACCCGCAGGAGCGACTGCGGCTGGAGACCGAACCGCACATCCTGACCACTCGGGTCATCGACCTGGTCATGCCGATCGGTAAGGGGCAGCGGGCGCTCATCGTGTCGCCGCCGAAGGCCGGTAAGACCATGGTGTTGCAGGCGATCGCCAACGCGATCACCCACAACAACCCCGAGGTGCACCTGATGGTCGTGCTCGTCGACGAGCGGCCGGAAGAGGTCACCGACATGCAGCGCTCGGTCAAGGGCGAGGTCATCGCGGCCACGTTCGACCGGCCGCCGCAGGACCACACCACGGTCGCCGAGTTGGCGATCGAGCGGGCCAAGCGCCTGGTCGAGCTGGGCCACGACGTGGTCGTACTGCTCGACTCGGTGACCCGGCTCGGCCGGTCGTACAACCTGGCAGCTCCGGCCAGTGGCCGGATCATGTCCGGCGGTATCGACTCGACCGCGCTCTACCCGCCCAAGCGTTTCCTGGGCGCGGCCCGCAACATCGAGAACGGCGGCTCGCTGACCATCCTCGCCACCGCACTGGTGGAGACCGGTTCCATGGCGGACACGGTCATCTTCGAGGAGTTCAAGGGCACGGGTAACGCCGAGCTGAAGCTGGACCGGAAGATCGCTGACAAGCGCACCTTCCCGGCCATCGACATCCACCCGTCCGGTACGCGTAAGGAAGAGATCCTGCTTGCGCCGGAGGAACTGGCCATCGTCCACAAGCTTCGCAAGGTGTTGCACTCGCTGGACTCGCAGGCGGCGCTGGATCTGCTGCTCGACAAGCTCAAGCAGTCCCGTACCAACATCGAGTTCCTGATGCAGATCGCGAAGTCGACGCCGGGGGAGTAACCCCAGCCTCGTCTCCGCCAAGTCACGGCGCGAGCCGGACCGCAACCGCGGTCCGGCTCGCGCTCGTTTTTGCCTCCGACACGGCTCGTTCGAGCTCGTTCGTGGCCCCTGACGCGGCCCCGGCGCGGCTGGGCTCCCGCCCCGGCCGCAGCCCGTCCTGCTCGGAATTTTCCTTCAGTTCAGCCGGTAGGTATTGAAACTTCTATTCACCTTCCGGTTGACTACCCGACATGCGTACCCGCAGTCGACCCGCCCACCTCGTCGGTGCCCTGCTGCTGGCACCGCTGCTGACCCTGGTCGGCCCGGTGCCGGCCCAGGCCACGCCGGCACCGGCGCCAGCCGACGTCCACGCCACCGCCGTCGACGACGCCCCCGTCGCGTCGTCCTACCCGGCATCGTCCGCATCGCTGCTGTCCGCCGAACCAGCCGGCGGCCTCGACACCGATCGAAGGTCCCGTCCCGTTGCACCGGGGCTGACCCTCACCTCGTTCGACCGCTTCGACTCGGCCGGCTGGCTGCGAGCCGACGCGCTGACCGCCGACCTGTCCGGCGGCGTCACCGTCGACTACGTCAACTCCGGCGAGGTCGCCAAGGCCGAGCCGCTGCGCCGCGCGGTGGACCGCGCCGGCGCGGTCGCTGCGGTCAACGGTGACTTCTTCGACATCAACAACTCCGGTGCCGCCCAGGGCATCGGAATCCAGAGTGGACAGCTCATCCAGTCGCCGGTCGCCGGACACAACAACGCCGCCGCCATCACCGCCGACGGGATCGGCCGGGTCATCCAGGTGCACTTCGAGGGCACCGGCACCCTGCCCACCGGCACGGTCGAGCTGACCCAGTTCAACAACATGATCCAGGCCAACGGCATCGGCGTCTTCACGCCGTTGTGGGGGTCGTACGCCCGGGGACGTACGGTCGAGGGAGCCGCTCGCGTCACCGAGGTGACCCTGGTCGACGGCCGCGTGGCCAGCGTCACGAACACCGCCGGCAGCGGAGCGATCCCGGCCGGAACCACCATCCTGCTCGGCCGTGACGGTGGGGCGGACGCCCTCGCCGGCCTCCGGCCCGGTGATCCGGTCACCATCGCCTACCAGCCCCGCCCCTCCGCCGGGGACGCGCCGCGCGCGGCGGTCGGCGGTGGCAACGTGATCCTGCGCGACGGCGTACCCCAGAACATCGCCGACGCCACCCTGGCACCGCGTACCTCGGTCGGGTTCTCCGCCGACGGCCGGAAGATGTTCCTGCTCACCGTCGACGGCCGGCAGGTCGACAGCCGGGGCGTGACACAGACCGAGATGGGCCGGCTGATGGCCGAACTCGGCGCGCACAACGCGCTCAACCTCGACGGCGGTGGCTCCTCCACGCTGCTGGCCCGGGAACCGGGCGCGGCGGCCGTACAGGTGGAGAACAGCCCGTCGGACGGCTCCGAGCGGCCCGTTCCGAACGGACTGGCCATCTACGCGCCCAAGGGCAGCGGCAAGCTGACCGCGTACTGGGTCGAGACCGCCATCGACCCGACCGAGGCACCCGGCGTGGGTCCGGTGCGCGGCGGCCGGCCGGACCGGGTGTTCCCGGGCCTGACCCGGCGACTGACCGCCGCCGGCTACGACGAGACCTACGGCCCGGCCGCCGGTACGCCCAGCTGGCGGACCACCCCGGCGGTACGGGGTGTGGTGAACTCCGACGGCGTCTTCCGGGCACTGGTGCCCGGGGCGGCCACGGTGACCGCCGCCCGGGGTGGTGCCCGGGGTGAGGTGAAACTCACCGTGCTCGGCCCGCTGGACCGGATCAGTGGAACGGTGGACCGGGTCGGCCTGGTCGGTGCCGGTGCGACCGGTCTGATCGGGGTCGTCGGGTACGACGCCGAGGGCAACACCGCGCCGATCGAGCCGGCCGACGTCCGGCTCGACTACGACCGGAACCTGTTCGAGATCACGCCCACCGCCGAGGGCAACCTGTCGGTGAAGGCACGGACCGATTCCGGCGCCGGCCTGATCACGATGCGGGTGGGGGGTGCCAGTGCTGCCGTACCGGTCACCATCGGTCTGACCGACGTGCCGGTCGCCAACTTCGACGATGCGGCCAGCTGGACGTTCAGCGCCGCCCGGGCCACCGGGTCGGCCGCCCCGACCGCCGGCCACACCGGCACCGGCCTGAAGCTGTCGTACGACTTCAGCCAGTCCACCGGCACCCGCGCCGCGTACGCCAACCCGCCGGCCTGGATCGAGGTTCCCGGTCAACCACAGGCGTTCGCCATGTGGATCTACGGCAACGGCAAGGGGGAGTGGCCGAGCCTGCACCTGCACGACGCGCTGGACCAGCAGCACATCCTGCGTGGGCCGCTGCTGGACTGGACCGGCTGGCGGTACGTCGAGATGGCGGTACCGGCCGGGGTGCAGTATCCGGTGCGGATCCGGCGGTTCTACGTGGCCGAGACCAACGCCGCCGCCGCGTACACCAACGACATCGTCATCGACGACATCGTGGCCCGGGTACCGCCGACGGTCAGCGCGCCGGCCGAGACGCCCCGTACCGACCGGGTGGTGGTCCGCGACGGCACGGTGGACGGGGCACCCTGGCGCTTCGCGGTGATGTCCGACGCCCAGTTCGTCGCCGCCAACCCGGACAGTGACCTGGTCGCCCAGGCCCGCCGTACGCTGCGGGAGATCCGGGCGGCGAAGCCGGACTTCCTGGTGATCAACGGCGACTTCGTGGACACCGCCTACCCGGCCGACTTCGCGCTGGCCAAGCGGATCCTGGACGAGGAACTGGCCGGGACGCTGCCCTACTACTACGTGCCCGGCAACCACGAGATCATGGGTGCGCCGATCAGCAACTTCAAGGCGGTGTTCGGTGACACCCACCGGGTCTTCGACCATCGCCCGGCCAGCGGTGGCACCGCCACCCGCTTCGTCACGCTGAACACGTCCACCGGCAACCTGCGGGGGGGCGGCTTCGAGCAGATCGAGGCGTTCCGCGCCGCCCTGGACAGTGCGGCAACCGACCCGGCGATCGGTTCGGTGGTCGTACTGCACCACCACCCGCCGCGCGACCCCAGCCCGGCCCAGGCCAGCCAGCTCGGTGACCGTAAGGAGGCGGCGCTGGTCGAACGGTGGCTGGCCGAGTTCCAGCACACCACCGGCAAGGGCGCGCTCTTCGTCGGCGGGCATGTCGGCACCTTCCACGCCGGGCGGGTCGACGGTGTGCCGTACGTGATCAACGGCAACTCGGGCAAGAACCCGTCGTCCGCACCACACCTCGGTGGGTTCACCGGCTGGACGATGTTCGGTGTCGACCCGGTCACCGAGGACGAGGCGGCACGTGCCCGGAGGAATCCACTGACTGAGGGCCCGCAGTGGGTGACCGCGCAGATGCGGGCGCACGTGGACGGGTTGACGGTGACCGCCCCGGCGGTCGTCGCGGCCGGCTCACCGGTCCAGGTGACGGCCACGGTGACCCAGGCCGGCGGGCGTCAGGTGCCGGTGGCCGCCCCGGTCAGCGCCGACTGGTCCGGGTCACCGAGCGTCCACATCGGATCCCCGTTGGGGCTGCGCCCGTGGCACGTCGCCTGGTTCGACCCGGCGACCGGTCGACTGACGGCACTCCGGCCGACGGGCTCGGTGCTGCTGGCGGTGACCGTCAACGGCGTACGGGCGGAGGCCGCGCTTCAGCTCGCGCCCCGGGCGGCTGCCCCCGCCGCCGCATGATCCGTATGGCCGCCGTGGGTCGCTTTGGCGGCTGTGGTCCCCGTGGCCGTAGCGGCCCTCATGGCTGCATGATCCAGGAGTAAATGTGTCGTCGGCGCGTCGCCCTGATCGCGGGGATCAGGGCGACGCGCCGACGACACGCGCGAGTCCGACCCTGATCACGCGGATCTTGGCGGGTCAGAAGTCGCCGTCGGCGACCTGGAACACGGTCAGGCCGAGATCACGCCACATGCGTACGACCTGCATCCGGTCGTCGAACACGCCGACGACCCGGTAGTGGTCGCGGATCTCCCGTTCGAAGATCTCCTTCTTGACGACGGAGTCCTTACGGGTGTCGCCCAACGCCCGCATGTGCAGGGCGAGGTAGGGGACTCCGACATGCTCCGCCAGCCAGCCCTCGGTCACCGTACGGCAGGAATCGTCCCGTCCGGAGCAGAAGACCACTTCGTAACCGGCGGCATGCATCGCCCGTACCGCCGCGATCACCGCGTGGTTGGGCCGGTCCTCACCGACCCGGCTCATGTCGTACGGGCTGCGCCCGCTCATCAACGCGACCGTGCCGTCGATGTCGACCAGGACGATCTCCGGTGCTCCGCTCGGCGGGGTGTAGACGGTGGCCGGCCCGCCCGGCTCGACGTTCGGCACCGGCAGGGGCAGCTTGCGTCCGGCCAGGTACCGCTCGTGCAACCGCCGGATCGCCTCCTCGCCGACCTGGTCCTGCGCCGGCCGTACGGCGTCCCGGCGAATGCACTCGTCCAGCGGTACGTCGGTGAAGTCGTGCAGTTCGAACGTCGCGCCGAGCCGGGCGGCCAACTCGGCCCACTCCCGTACGGTCTTGGACCGCAGGTTGGTGTCGTCCACGCAGACGTCCACCCGGGCCCGCAGCAGTGCCTCGACCTGCACCCGCTGGGCGGTGGTGACCTGGCCCTCGGCCCACTGGGTGAACAGTCGCTCCCCGTGCAGCATCCGGCGCAGGTCGTCGCGATTGACCCGGACCACACTCGGCTGCAACTTACGGGCGAAGGTCGTCTTGCCGGAGGCGGGCAGCCCCCGGGTGAGGATCAGTCGGGTCACGGCTGCCACTCCGGCGTCGTCGCGTCAGGTCGGTCCTACCGTACGCCGTATTGATCTTCGTGGCGCGACTGTTTCCGACTGGCCTGCGTACGCATCCCACCCACCCCCATCCCCCCGTCCCGTTGATCATGAAGTTGTTGTTGCGACACGCCGGTAACGGGGGTCATAACTTCATGATCAACGGGGTCAGGGGCGGGGTGGGGCGGGCGGGTAGGGGCAACGGGGGCGGGGGTGGGGGTCAGCGGGACTGGAGGCTCTTGACGTTGTCCCCGAACGTCCAGCCCCGTGACCCGTCCCAGTTCAGGGACCAGGTCATCAGGCCCTTCAGGCCACCCTGATAGGTGTTCCACGCCTGTGCCACCAACGACGGGGACATGTGACCACCGCCGGCGCCCGGTTGTGCGGGCAGTCCGGGTACCTGCTTGTCGTAGGGCACCCGGATCGTGGTGCCCTGGATGACCAGTCCCGCGTTCAGGCAGTCGGTCTGCTTCGTGAAACCCTGGACGGTGCCGGCGGAGTACGAGTCGCCGGAGCAGCCGTACATGCTGCCGTTGTAGTACTGCATGTTCAGCCACCAGAGCCGGCCGTTGTCGGCGTACTTCTTGATGATCGGCAGATAGGCACCCCAGATCGAGCCGTACGTGACACTACCCCCGGTGACGTACGCCGTCTCGGGCGCCATCGTGAGCCCGAAGTTGGCGGGCATCTGGGCGAGTACGCCGTCGATGATGCGGATCAGGTTCGACTGTGACGGGGACAGTTGGTTGATGTTGCCGCTGCCCGTGAGACCGGTCTCGATGTCGATGTCGATCCCGTCGAAGTTGTACCGCTTGAGGATCGGCACGACGGTGGCGATGAACCGGTCGGCGACGGCACTCGAACTGAGGTCGATACCGGCCGTGGCACCGCCGATCGACATCAGGAGCGTGAGGCCGGCCGCCTTGGCCTGGCACATCTCGGCCGGGGTCGCGACCTTCACCGTGGCGTCCATGCCGTCTTCCCACAGGACCGTGCCGTCCGAGCGGATCACCGGGAAGGCGGCGTTGATCACGTTGTAACCGTGTGCGGGGATGCGGGGATCGGTGATCGGGATCCAGCCGAGCGGCGGGTGCACGCCGTTCGCCGCGCCGTCCCAGTTCTCCCAGTAGCCCTGGAGGACCTTGCCGGCCGGCTTCGACTTGACCGGACAGGTTTCGGTCCCGGGTGAGGAGGTGGGACTCGCGGTGGGCGTCGGCGACGCGGTCGGGCTCGCAGTGGGGCTCGCGGTGGGCGATGGTGACGAGGTACGGGTCGGCGTGGGGCTTGGGGAACCGCCGCCGTCACATACCCCGAGGTCCCGCCACAGTGACGGGGCCGCCGCCGGGTTCCAGCCGGCACCCACCGGCGGTGTGTGCGTCACCCGGGCCTCGTACAGTCGGCCGTTGTAGCTCACCTGGCTGCCCGCCGGGTAGCTCGTGCCCTCCGCCCATGCCGGTGCCGAACAGGCGACGAGCGGCACGTCCGCCGAGGCGCCGAACGCCCCGGCGAGACCGTAGGGTGCGGGCACGAAGCCGACCGCGATGGCTGTCGCGGTACCGGCTACCAGGGCGATCAACTCACGTCGAAGTCTCATGGCATCCCACCTCAGTTAGGTGGCAGGAAGCTTATCCGTTAACTTTCCTTAATGTAAGTGTCTCAATGTGACGAGCGTGCCGGGCGCCCGTTGGTCCGGGGCGCCCAGTGGTCCAAGGCGCCCCGGTGGACCAGGGCGCGTCGGTGGTCCAAGGCGCCCCGGTCGATCAGGGCGCGTCGGTGTCCGGGTGGTGTGGCGTCCAGTCGGCGGAGGGGCGGGCGTGCTGCCAGAGCAGTGGACGGTAGTCCTTGCCGTCCAGGTGGAGGAACAGGCAGGCGCGTTCGGGGTGTCCGTGCACCGCCTGGGCGAACTCCCGTCGGCTCCAACCTTCGGGCAGTACGGCCACGATCTCGCGATACGCCGTCTCGATCTTCGCGGCCCGGTCCTCGACGGTCTCGGTCAGTGTCGCTACGACATCGCGTACCCAGATGTGGAACTCGTCGGGCAGCGGTTCGACGAGTGCGGCGAGATCGCCGCCGTTGACGAGCACGTCCCACACCGCGCGGGCGGTCAGGCCGGTCACCAGGCGGTGCAGCCGCAGGTACTCGGCGTACTTGATCTTTACCCGCTGGTCGGTCTCCCGGCAGTGCACCACCAGGCCCTCCCGGTTGTCCCGGGGTGGCGCGGCCAGCGCCTCGGCCAGCGTCGCGTAGCCGAACTGCTCGACCGTCGGGCCCGGCCAGCCGGGCACCGCCTCCGGCCCGTGGGTACGACCGGTCGCGATCTCGACCGCGCCGAGCAGCACCAGGTCGTCCAGGCCCCGGTAGTCGAGGACGATCCGGTTCGCCGGATAGACGACCTCCACCAGTACGGTCAGCCCGGTCGGCGGAACGAAGTGGGCATACCGGTTACGGAGTACGGCGGTGGCGTGCCGGGCCTGGTCCGACGCGAACGACCCCCGGGTGGCGACCGCGAACGTACCGTCCGGATCGGGATAGATGATGCCCAGCGATCCGTCCGCCTTGTCGGTGACCGTCACCGGTGCGTCGAGTCGGAGGGTCGGCGCACCGGGCTGTTCGTGGTTGAAGAACTTGGCGAACGGCCGGGCCAGCACGGTGCCGGTGGCGTCGTCGACGATCAGACCGCGACAGGCCAGGGTCACCGGTGTCCAGTACTGCCCGTAGGTGCACGCCTCGGTGTAGTTGTAGATCGACATCGGGTGGTCGGGGTGGCGTTGCGCCCGGACGTGTCCCTCGGCGAGCGCGGCATCCAGCGCGGTGACGTCGAGGATGTCGGCCAGCCGGGTCGGTCCGGCGGGACCGCCGGAACGGGACTTCGGGGCAGAAACGGGCATGGTGACAGGCGTAGGGGCGGTCACGGGTGTGCCTTCCGGCGGGGCGGGAATACCTGAGGGGAGAGCCAGGTTAGCCGTCACGTGACCGGTGTGCAGTCCGATTACGCCGCCGCCGGCGGCGCATGGCACACTGGTCAATCGGCCAGGGTTCCGGTTCACGCCCCCAGTCGTCACCAGTTCGTCATCGGACTGTGCTGGCGAGGGCGACCCGGCGACCATCAACGAGAGGACCGAGGCGACATGAAGCAGAACATCCACCCGGAGTACGTCACCACCGAGGTCACGTGCTCCTGCGGCAGCTCCTTCACGACCCGCAGCACTGCCAAGGGCGGCACGATCCACGTCGAGACCTGCAGCGCCTGCCACCCGTTCTACACCGGCAAGCAGCGCGTGCTCGACACCGCCGGTCGGGTCGCGAAGTTCCAGCAGAAGTACGCCAAGGTTCAGGCCAAGAAGGCCAAGTAGCTGCTCTGACGGCGCCCGCGTCCGGTTTCCACCGGGCGCGGGCGCCGTCCGTGTTGGTGCGCCAGTAGCGGTCTGGGTTGAAGGGGTACGGGCATGAACCAGCGAATCATCGGGGCGCGGATATGAGCAGTGAACGGCTGGTCGGGCTCCTCGCGGAGTACGCGGAGCTGGAGAAGCGCCTGGCCGACCCGGCCATCCACGCCGACCAGGCCACGGCCCGGCGGGTGGGCCGGCGGTTCGCCGAGCTGACCCCGATACACAAGGCGGCCGGTGAGCTGGAGCAGACCCGCGCCGACCTGGAGGCGGCCCGGGAGTTGGCGGCCGAGGACCCCTCCTTCGCCACCGAGGTCGAATCGCTGGCGGCGTCCCTGCCGGTGCTGGAGGAACGCCTCGCCGAGCTGCTCATCCCGCGTGACCCGCACGACGCCAAGGACGTGATCGTCGAGATCAAGGCGGGCGAGGGCGGCGAGGAGTCGGCCCTGTTCGCCGGCGACCTGCTGCGGATGTACATGCGCTACGCCGAGCGGCACGGCTGGGTCACCGAGGTGATCGACGCGCAGGACTCCGATCTGGGCGGCGTCAAGGACGTCTCGCTGGCCGTGAAGACCAAGGGTGTCCCCGAGGGGGGCAACGGAGTCTGGTCCCGGCTGAAGTGGGAGGGTGGCGTACACCGCGTGCAGCGGGTGCCGGTCACCGAGTCGCAGGGGCGGATCCACACCAGCGCCGCCGGCGTACTCGTCCTGCCCGAGGCGGAGGACGTGGACGTCACCATCGACCCCAACGACCTGCGGATCGACGTGTTCCGCTCCTCCGGTCCGGGCGGGCAGTCGGTCAACACCACCGACTCGGCGGTCCGGATCACCCACCTGCCGACCGGGATCGTGGTCTCCTGCCAGAACGAGAAGAGCCAGTTGCAGAACCGGGAGCAGGCGATGCGGATTCTGCGGGCCCGGCTGCTGGCCGTTGCCCAGGAGCAGGCCGACGCTGCCGCCTCGGACGCCCGTAAGGCCCAGGTGCGCACCGTCGACCGTTCCGAGCGGATCCGCACGTACAACTTCCCGCAGAACCGGATCACCGATCACCGGATCGGCTTCACCGCGTACAACCTGGACCTGGTGCTGGCCGGTGAGCTGGACGGTGTCCTCGACGCACTGACCGAGGCGGACCGGACGGCCCGGTTGGCGGGGGAGACCGAACTGTCCCGCCGCTGACCGGTCGGCTGCGGCCGAGCGCCGACGCCGGGCCACCAAGTCGGTCGGACCCCGGACGATCCAAGCCGGTAGGCCGCCGGACCGACCCCAGCCGGTCGGACCGGACGGTCCAGCCGGGTAGGCCGCCGGATGGCGGGATCAGGAGAGGCGGGATCGGCCGCCCGGCTTCTCCCGGTGGGCGATCTCGAAGGCGACCCCCAGGGCCCGGTGCAGCGGCGTGCCGGGCCGTACCTCGGCGAAGCCCACCCGGACGCCGATCGGCGTGCCCGGCACCAGCGACTCCCAGTCCTCGGCGAGGACGGCACTGGTGATCCGCCGGGCCACCTCGGCGGCCTGGGCCATGCCCGCGCCGGAGAGCAGAAGTACGAAGTCGTCGTCGCCGTACCGGGCCACGAGATCACCCTGACGCATCACGCGGTTGATCACGCCAGCGATACGTTGCAGTACCAGGTCGCCGGAGTGGTGCCCGTGGGCGGAGTTGACCGCCTTGAAGCCGTCCAGGTCACAGACTCCGATCACTGCCCGCTCACCCCGGCTGACCAGTGCTGCGGCGTAGCCCTCCAGCCGTCGCCGGTTGGGCAGCCCGGTCAGCGGGTCGGTCAGCGCGTCACCGCCGTACCGGGCCGCGTCGCGGCGCATCTCCTCCTGGTCGATCCGGGCGGCGATGCCGTCGACGTAGACGTCCCGGAGCCGGTCGTTGCGCTGTGCGGCCAGCCGGAACGCGTGCCGGTCGGCCCGGTGGGCCGCCGCGTGGTCACCGGCCAACGCGAAGGTCAGGCTGCGTAGCCGGGGCTGCTCGGCCGCGCCGAGCGTCTCGGCGGAGACGGTCATCGAGTCCAGCCGGGTCATTGCCTCGGCTGGCCGGTTGGCGGCGAGGGCCAGGCAGACGGCACCGAGTTGGCGCATGTCCCGGGCCCGCGCACTGTCGCCACCGTGGCTGAACAGCTCGGTCGCGTCCGGGCATCCGGTCGGCCCGACCGGATCGCCGAGCGCCGCCTGGCGGGCGATCGTGTAGCCGTAGGCGGCCAGGTTGCTGGGGCGCAGCCGGGCGGCGCGGCCGGTACGCCGGAACCGGTCGAGGTCGCTGCGGATGTCCCGGAGTACCCGCAGACAGCCGTCGCTGTCGCCGTTGTGGTCGAGGGCGACAGCGTTGCGGAGCCGGATTCCCGGCGCCGCGAAGGTCTCCTCGTGGATGCCGGCGGCCGTGCCCAGTTGTCGGGCACGTTCGATCGCACTCAGGGCGTAGCCGTGGAAGCTGAGGTACGAGTAGGCCATGGCCAGGTCGTGCCAGGCCCAGGCGGTCTCCCGGCCGGGGTCGTCCACCGCGCGCAGAGCCCGGTCGCTCTGTACGAGGTGGGTGACACAGCGGTCCAGTGCCCCCTGATGGTGTGCCGCCAGCGCGGCCAGCGCGTGCAGATGTCCGTGCAGGTACGGCTCGGCGAGGTCACGGGCGGTGGCGAACGCCTGCTCGACGGCGGTGGTGTAGGAGGCGGTACGACCGAGGTTGATCAGTGCGGAGAGCCGTTGCAGCAGCGCATCGGCCCGGACGTACGGGTTCTTGGTGGTGCTGATGATCAGCTCGAGGGCCAGGCACGCTTCTGCGGACCGGTCACTCTCCTGGAGGGTATGTGCGTGCATGAGGACGTCGGCCTGGTCATTGACCTGGTCGAGCCAGCTCACGGGCATCCTCCTGACAGGTCGTGAGCACACCGCACCCACCCGTGGCGCGACAACGTCGGCCGACGTTCCATGATTATGTCGTGACACGTCCAGGTGATGACTCCGACGGAGGGGCCGAATTGCTCCGTCCGGCACGGGTTTTGGCGCGCGCCGCCGCAGCCCTGGCCGAGGCTGGTATCGGCCCGGCCCGCGCCGAGGCGGAACTGTTGGCGGCGAACGTGTTGGGCGTGTCGCGGGGTCGACTGGCGCTGGCCGAACCGTTCAGCCGGGAGCAACTCGACCGGTTCGACCGGATGGTCGCCCGACGGGTCGGTCGCGAGCCACTGCAACACATCCTCGGTACGGCCGCATTCCGGCACATCGAGTTGGCGGTCGGACCCGGTGTCTTCGTACCCCGCCCGGAAACCGAGCTGCTGGCCGGTTGGGGGATCGAACAGGCCCGCACGCTGGCGCCCGTCGGACCGCCGGTCGTCGTCGACCTGTGCAGCGGTACGGGAGCGAT
This sequence comes from Micromonospora sonneratiae, assembly GCF_042679305.1. Lineage (NCBI taxonomy): Bacteria > Bacillati > Actinomycetota > Actinomycetes > Micromonosporales > Micromonosporaceae > Micromonospora > Micromonospora sonneratiae. The sequence goes on from NZ_JBHTMP010000031.1 coordinate 12,870, forward strand.
CGCCCTGGCCGTCGCCGACGAGGTGCCCGGCGCGCGGGTGGTGGCCGTCGAGCGGGCGGCCCCTGCCCTGGACTGGCTCCGGCGTAACGCCGCTGCCGGTGGCGGGACGGTGCGGGTGGTAGCCGGCGACGTGACCGATCCCGGGCTCTTGGCTGAGCTCACCGGCCGGGTGGACGTCCTGCTGTGCAACCCGCCGTACGTGCCGGCGGACGTCGCCGTACCGGCGGAGGTGGCCGACTACGACCCGGCGGACGCGGTCTTCGCCGGGCCGGACGGTCTCGCGGTCATCCGCCCGTTGATCGGTCGGGCCGCGCAACTGCTGCGTCCGGGTGGGGTGGTGGGGATCGAGCATGACGACAGCCACGCCCACGCGGTGCCGGACCTGTTCCGCGCCGACGGTCGGTTCACCGACATCGTCGATCACCGGGACCTGACCGGTCGCCCCCGCTTCGCCACCGCCCGGAGAACCGCCGAGGGTTCGGAATGAGCCGGCCGCGACCGGGCCGGGTAGCGAGGACTGGGCCGGGTAGCGAGGACTGGGCCGGGTAGCGAGGACTGGGCCGGGTAGCGGGAACCGGGACCGGGGTGGAGCTGACATCCCGGGGGCGGCGCGGGCGTGGCAGACTGGCTTCCCGTGATGCTCTATGACTGCCGTTCGCTGGCCGAGCGGGACCGAGGCATCGCTGCGGCGATCGAAGCGGTCAAGAACGGCGAGCTGGTCGTGCTGCCGACCGACACCGTCTACGGGGTCGGTGCCGACGCCTTCACCCCGTACGCGGTGAAGGCACTGCTCGACGCGAAGGGGCGCGGGCGGCAGATGCCCCCGCCGGTTCTGGTCGGCTCCCGGCACACCCTCGACGGGTTGGTCTATTCGTTGCCGCCGGTCGCCCGTGACCTGGTCGAGGCGTTCTGGCCGGGTGCGTTGACCATCGTGGTGGAGCATTCGCCCAGCCTCCAGTGGGACCTCGGTGACACCGACGGGACGGTGGCCGTGCGGATGCCGCTGCACCCGGTTGCGCTCGAGGTGCTGCGGGAGACCGGGCCGATGGCGGTCTCGTCGGCCAACAAGACCGGCCAGCCGGCGGCGGTGACCGCGGCGGAGGCCCGCGACCAGCTCGGTTACACGGTCCGGACCTACCTGGAGGCGGGTCCCTGCCCGGATCCGGTGCCGAGCACGATCGTCGACGTGACCGGGCAGGTGTGCCGGGTGCTGCGGCAGGGCGCGATCCCGCTGGAGAAGCTGCGCGACGTGGTGCCGGACATCCAGGGGCAGGTGTCCTGAGTGCCGCCGTTCACCGTCCTGCACGTCTGCATGGGCAACATCTGCCGTTCGCCGATGGCCGAGCGGTTGCTGACCCTCGCGGTCCGTACCCGGATCGCCCGGTCGGTCGGCTCGGCGGCCACCGCCGGGACCGTGACGCCTGACGAACTGGTGCACAGTCACAGTGCCGGCACGGGCGGCTGGCACGCGGGCGAGGAGATGAACCCGCCCGCAGCGCGGCAGGTGCGGGGGCGGGGCGGTGACATCGCCGGGTTCGCGGCCCGGAAGCTGCGGTCGGACCAGATCGACGCCGCCGACCTGGTGCTGACCGCGACGGCGGACCAGCAGGAGTACGTGGTGGCGCTGCGTCCCGATGCCGCCGCCCGGACGTTCGTGCTCGGTGAGTTCGGTCGGCTGCTGGCCGGGGTGAACGTGGCGGCGCTGCCGTCGGTGGAGCTGACGGCCGAATCGGTGTACGCCCGGGGCGTCGCCCTGGTCGAGGCGGTGGACGTTCTCCGGCGGGGCGCGTCCCCGCTGCCCGCCGACGATCTGGACGACCCGTGGGGTCGGGGTGACCAGTGCTTCAGCCGGGTGGCTGACGAGATCGAGGAGACGGTGCAGCCGCTGGCTGCGGTGCTGCTGCCCTAGCCCCCCGAGCTCCGCCTCGCGGGCGATCCGTGAGTTTTTTGCTGTTTTGTGGAAAAGGCAGGTCTACCAGGCAGTTCGTGGTCATTCTTGACTGGTTCAAACGCTTATACGCCATTGCGAAGGGTGAGCGTTATGGCCCGGTCCCGATCCCAGGTTGCCAAGCTGTCGATCCTGTTGTTGGCCGGGATACTGGCCGGAGTGGCTCTCGGAGTGGCGGCGTTGCCGACCGGCGTACTGGTCGGGTTCGGGCTGGGCGCGGTCAGCGCCGACTACGACGAACTGCCCCGTGAACTGTCGATTCCGCCGACGGCGCAGCGGTCGTACCTCTACGCCAACGACGGCAAGACGTTGATCACCTCGTTCTACGCCGAGAACCGGCACGACGTACCGCTGGCCGAGGTGGCACCGCTGATGCGGCAGGCGGTGGTGGCGGCTGAGGACAGCCGGTTCTACCGGCACAGCGGCGTCGATCTACGCAGCGTGGTACGGGCGTTCGTCGCCAACCAGAGCGGGGGCGAGGTCCAGGGTGCGTCGACGCTGACCATGCAGTACGTCCGCAACGTGCTCAAGAACGACCCGAACCGGACCGAGGAACAGCGGGCCGCGGCCACCGAGATGACCACCGGCCGCAAACTACAGGAGATCCGGTACGCGTTGGCGTTGGAGAAGGAACTCGCCAAGGACGAGATCCTCAGCCGCTACCTGAACATCGCCTACTTCGGGGCCGGGGCGTACGGTGTCGCCGCCGCCAGCCAGCGCTACTTCTCCAAACCGGCGGCACAGTTGACGTTGGCCGAGGCGGCTCTGCTGGCCGGGTTGGTCCGGTCGCCGCACACCGACGACCCGATCGACGGTGACGTCGCCGCAGCGCTCGGCCGCCGGTCGTACGTCCTGGACCAGATGGTGGAGATGGGGGTGGTCTCCGCTGCCGACGCGGCCCGGGCGAAGGCGGAGAAGCTGGCGCTGCGTCCCAGCATCGAGCCCAACGACTGCACCGGGGTGCCGCAGGAGTACGCCGACTGGGGCTTCTTCTGCGACTACTTCCAGCAGTGGTGGAACGACCAGCCGGCCTTCGGGGAGACCGTGGAGGCCCGGCAGCAGGCACTGCGTCGGGGCGGATACTCGATCACCACCTCGCTCGATCCGGGGATCCAGGCCCGGGCCCTGAAAGAGGCCCTGGAGGTGTACGACTACAGCAACGAGCGGGCCCTCCCGACGGCGGTGGTGCAGCCCGGCACCGGTCGGGTGCTGGCCCTGGCGGTCAACCGGCACTACAGCCTCGACGAGAACCCCGACGGGCAGGAGAACTATCCGAACACGGTCAACCAGCTCGTCGCCGGTGGCGGTGACATCGACGGCTACCAGGCGGGTTCGACGTTCAAGATGTTCACCATGCTGGCGGCCCTGGAGTCCGATCTGCCCCTGAGCACCGGCTACGACTCGCCGACCAAGCTGGTGACCAAGTGGCCGGTGAGTGGGCCGAACAGCTGCAAGGGCTACTGGTGCCCGAGCAACGCCAAGCCCGAGTGGATGGACGGCTACCGCACCATGTGGACCGGGTTCGGCCGTTCGGTCAACACCTACTTCGTGCACCTGACGGAACGGATCGGGGCGGATGCGGTGGTGGAGATGGCCGAGCGGCTGGGCATCACCTTCCGGGCCGAGGACGATGCCGAACTGGCCCGTAACGGTGCCCGGACGTGGGGGCCGTTCACCCTGGGGGTGTCGGCGACCACACCACTGGATCTGGCCAACGCGTACGCGACCGTGGCGGCCGAGGGCAGGTACTGCCAGCCGTTGCCGGTCGTCTCGATCAGGGATTCGGCTGGTCGACCGGTGTATGCCGGCGGCCCGATCTGCAGGCAGGTGCTGCACCCCGACGTGGCGCGGGCGGCGACCGACGCCGCTCGCTGCCCGGTCGGTGACCAGTCGGCGTTCGGCCGCTGCAACGGTGGTACGGCGACCCAGGTGCACACGATCCTGAAGGAGCGTCCGATCGCCGGCAAGACCGGCAGCTCGGACAACTACGCCACGGAGACGGTGGTGATCTACACCCCGCAACTGGCCGTGGCGGCGATCGCGGCGAACCCGGATGATCCGCACGACCTTGTCGACTCGAAGGTGCAGGCGAAGGTCGCCGAAGGGGTGGCCCGGATCATGGTGGACGCGTTGCGGGACGAACCCCGTGCGGAATTCGTCCCGCCCCCGCTCGACCTGGCGTTCGGTATCGACGAGTGAGCTGCCCAGCTCAACGCGGTCGCGAAGCGGGGCGGTCGATCGGGTCGGCCTAGACTCTGGGGTGTGGCGAACTCGATGAGGCGTTGGCGATGAGCGGGCGGGACACCGGACCGGACACGTTCTGGGGGCCGGACTTCGGCCAACTCCAGGCGACCGATCCGGAGATCGCGGCGGTGGTGCTCGGTGAACTCGACCGGCTACGGGGCGGCCTCCAGTTGATCGCGAGCGAGAATCTCACCTCTCCGGCGGTACTGGCAGCGCTCGGCTCGACCCTGACGAACAAGTACGCCGAGGGGTACCCCGGGCGGCGCTACTACGGCGGGTGCGCCGAGGTGGACCGGGCCGAGCAGATCGGCATGGCCCGGGCCCGCGAGCTGTTCGGCGCGGAGCACGCCAACCTGCAACCGCACTCGGGGGCCAGCGCCAACCTGGCCGCGTACGCGGCACTGGTCCAGCCGGGTGACACGGTGCTGGCCATGGACCTGCCGCACGGTGGTCACCTGACCCACGGCAGTCGGGTCAACTTCTCCGGCAAGTGGTTCAAGACGATCGGCTACCGGGTCCACGAGGAGACCGAGCTGATCGACTACGACGAGGTTCGTGACCTGGCCCTCGTTCACCAGCCGAAAATGATCATCTGTGGGGCCACCGCCTATCCGAGGTTGATCGACTTCGCCCGGTTCCGGCAGATCGCCGACGAGGTCGGGGCGTACCTGATGGTGGACGCGGCGCACTTCATCGGGCTGGTCGCCGGCCGGGCGATCCCGTCGCCGGTGCCCTACGCGGACGTCGTCTGCGCCACCACACACAAGGTGCTGCGTGGCCCCCGGGGCGGCATGATCCTGTGCCGCGAGTCGCTGGCCCAGCGCATCGACAAGGCCGTCTTCCCGTTCACCCAGGGTGGTCCGTTGATGCATGCCGTCGCGGCCAAGGCGGTCGCGTTGCGCGAGGCCGCGATGCCGGAGTTCCAGGCGTACGCCGCCCAGGTGGTCCGCAACGCGCGGGCGTTGACCGCCGGGCTGGTCGCCGAGGGGATGCGCCCGGTCTCCGGTGGTACGGACACCCACCTGGCGCTGATCGACCTGCGCGGAATCGACGTGACGGGCCAGGAGGCCGAGGAGCGCTGTGACGCCGCGATGATCACGCTGAACAAGAACGCCATCCCGTACGACCCGCGTCCACCGCTGACCGCCTCCGGCATCCGGGTCGGTACGCCCAGCGTCACGACCCAGGGCATGCGGGAGGGGGAGATGCACCGGATCGCCGCGCTGATCGGACGGGCGGTCCGCACCGACCCGACCGCCCCGGGTGGCACCGACGCGCTGGCCGCGATCGCGGGCGACGTCGCCGACCTGGTCGCCGCGTTCCCGGCGTACCCGCGATGAGCGCGCCAGCGGCCGGGCAGCCGGGAGCGATCCGTAAGCGCCTGCCCTATCTGCGTACCACCCTGCTGGCGTCGGTCGCGCTGCTGGTCGTGGCGGTCCCGGTGGGGGCGATGCTGCGTGGTCCGACCGGCGCGTTGGGAGTTGCCGCCGGGGTGGCCCTGGTGGTGTTCAGCTACCTGGTCTCCGGGGTCTCGGTGGCGTGGGCCGACGCGGTGAACCCGAGATTAATAATGTCCGTCGGTCTGGTGACGTACGCGATCAAGATCGTGATTCTCGGTGTGGTGATGGCGGTGATCGCGGCGACCGGATGGTCGGGACTGGCCCCGATGGGGGCGGCGATCATCGCCGCGGTGGCGGTCTGGACCATCACGCACCTGGTCTGGGCGGTACGTTCACCATTGCCCTACGTGGAGCCGAACCAGAGCTGAGTGGTGGCTGGCCGCAGGTCCTGCCGTCTCTGCGTTGACCAGGGATTTCCGTAGCGTCAACTGCGGTGCCGGTTGACCGTCGTCAGGCGGTACGACCGGAGAAAAGCTGTCGGAATTTTACCGGGTACGGCGCGGGTGAACCCGTCCGATGGGGAGTAACGTGTGCGGAGAATTACGCGCACCTGGTTCCCGGCCCGCACCCGTGATGCTGTGTGGGGGGTGCCCCGCACCTGCGCGTATCCAGGCTGATATCGTTCGCCACGTCATGGCCGATGACCTCCACCCCCAGAAGTCCGACGACGCGTCGTCGGAGGGTGTGGCCGGTTCCGTCGCGGGTTACCTGATCGCCGGTATCGGCGTGTGGGGTTTCCTGGGGTGGTTGGCGGACCGATGGCTCGGTCTGCCGTCCGGCGTCGGGATCGTGACGGGCATGATGATCGGCGCGGTCGGAGCGATCTACCTGATCATTAGAAGGCTCGGTGCCTGATGCCAGCGTGCCGGTCTTGTCGAGTGCGGAGGATGACACGGTGAGCGGACAGCTGGTCGTCGCCCAAGGGGCGGAGCTGCCCTGGCCCCCTAGCGTCGGGGACTTCTACCCACCGGATGTGGCGGGCCCCTGGGTCACCAAGTTCGGCATCATGATCTGGATCGCGGTTGCCGCACTGATCATCTTCTTCATGACCGCCTACCGCAAGCCGAAACTGGTACCGGGTCGGGCCCAGTGGGCGGCTGAGGAGGTCTACGGGCTGATCCGTAACGGCGTCGCCCGGGACCAGATGGGCGCGGCGGGTATCAAGTTCGCCCCCTACCTCACGGTGCTGTTCAGCTTCATCCTGCTGACCAACCTCTTCGGCATCATCCCGGGCTTCCAGATCTCGCCCAACTCGCACATTGCGTTCCCGATCGTGCTCACCGCGATCTCCTACGCGATGTACAACTACGTCGGTGTCCGCAAGCACGGGTTCTTCAAGTACGTCAAGATGAGCCTGATCCTGCCGGGCGTGCCGTGGCCGATGCACTTCCTGCTCGTCCCGATCGAGTTCCTGCAGAACTTCGTCATCCGCCCGGTCACCCTCGCGCTGCGACTCTTCGCCAACATGTTCGCCGGGCACCTGCTCCTGCTGGTCTTCACCGTCGGCGGGTTCGTGATGCTGGCCTCGGACAGCCTGTTCGTCCAGGTGACCTCGGTCTTCTCGTTCCTGATGGCGATCCTGATGGTCTTCTTCGAGCTGCTGGTCGCCGTCCTGCAGGCCTACGTCTTCGTGGTGCTGAGCGCCAACTACATCTCCACCTCGATGGCCGACTCACACTGATCTGACGGGCCGCCGGCACCGTCCGAGAGCTTTGGTACTGACTTGTCGTACGCGTGAGCAGTCACGCGCGAACTAGGAGGAATCCTCGCAATGAACGCACTTGCCGCGATCGAGGGCAGCGTCAACACCATCGGCTACGGCCTCGCGGCTATCGGCCCGGGTATCGGTGTAGCACTGGTCTTCGCGGCCTACATCCAGTCCAGCGCCCGTCAGCCCGAGTCGGCCGGCTACAACCGGACCTGGCTGATCCTGGGCTTCGCCCTGGTTGAGGCGCTGGCGCTGTTCGGCCTGGTGCTCGCCTTCGCAGTCGGTGGCTGAGCGTCCAAACCGTAACCGGGAGGTCTGAGATGTTCTTCGCCGCTGGAGGCGCCGAGCACAACCCGATCCTGCCGATCTGGCAGGAGATCGTCGTCGGTTCGATCTCCTTCGCCATCCTTTGCTTCGTCCTGCTCAAGTTCGTCATGCCGAAGATGGAAGGCATGTACCAGGCTCGGGTGGACGCGATCGAAGGCGGCCTTAAGCGCGCCGAGGCGGCCCAGGCCGAGGCCAACCAGGTCCTGGAGCAGTACAAGGCACAGCTCGCCGAGGTACGTACCGAGGCGGCCCGGATCCGGGACGACGCCCGCGCCGACGCTGAGTCGATCCGCAGCGACGTGCTGGCCAAGGCCCGCGAGGAGTCCGAGCGGATCATCGCGGCCGGGCGGGAGGCCCTCGCCGTCGAGCGGCAGACCATCGTGCGCGAGCTGCGCACGGAGGTGGGCACGCTCGCCGTCGACCTGGCCAGCAAGATCGTTGGTGAGTCGCTGGCCGACGAGGCACGGCGCAAGGGCACGGTCGAGCGGTTCCTGACCGGCCTTGAGAGCGCGGGGGCCCGCTGATGCAGGCCGCCAGCCGCGAGTCGTACGCGGCCGCGTACGAGCGCTTCGAGGCGTACGCCCGTAGTGCCGAACCGGCCGCGCTGGCGGACACCGCCGAGGCGCTGCTGTCTGTGGCTGCCGTACTGGGGCGCGAGCCCCGGTTGCGGCGGGCGTTGGCCGACCCGGCCCGCTCCGGTGAGGACCGGGCGGGCCTGCTCGGCAGCCTCGTTGCCGACAAGGTCGGTGCCGAGGCGCGTGAGCTGCTCACCGCACTGGTGTCCGGCCGTTGGTCGGCCCCGTCGGAGCTGCTCGAAGCGAACGAGCGGCTCGGGGTGGAGGCGCTGCTGGCCAGCGCCGACCGCGCCGGTGATCTCGGTGAGGTCGAGGACGAGCTGTTCCGCTTCGGTCAGCTGGTCGCCGCCGACCCGGGGCTGAGCAGTGTCCTTTCCGATTCCATCGCTCCGCCGGCCCAGCGGGCCGAGCTGACCCGGGCGCTACTGGTGGACCGGGCCAAGCCGGTGACGGTCCGTCTGGTCGAGGTCGCCCTGGCCGGCTTCGGTGGGCGCTCCTTCTCCGGGTCGCTGACCCGGCTGGTGGAGCTGGCCGCCGACCGCCGGGACCGGCAGGTGGCCTACGTGACCGTCGCGGCGCCCCTCAGCGAGGACGAGGAGCGTCGGTTGGGTGCGAAGCTGGCCGAGCTGTACGGCCGGGAGGTTACCGTCAAGCAGACGGTCAACCCGGAGATCCTCGGTGGTATGAGCGTCCAGGTCGGTTCCGATCTCTACGACGGCACCGTTCTGCGTCGCCTCACCGACACCCGTAACGCGCTCGCAAAGCGCTGAGAAGACATCCACGCCGTTCCGGTTCTCCGGGCGCTGAATAGAGGAAGCAGAGGATGGCCGAGCTGACCATCTCGACGGAGGAGATCCGCGGCGCCCTGGAGCGCTATGTCTCCTCCTATTCGCCCGACGTCTCCCGCGAGGAGGTCGGCACCGTCGCCGACGCCGGTGACGGCATCGCCCACGTCGAGGGCCTGCCCTCGACCATGACCAACGAGCTGCTGGAGTTCGAGGACGGCACGCTCGGCGTGGCGCTGAACCTCGACGTCCGGGAGATCGGTGCCGTGGTGCTCGGCGACTACGCCGGCATCGAGGAAGGACAGCGCGTCAAGCGGACCGGCCGGGTGCTCTCGGTGCCGGTCGGCGACGCGTTCCTGGGCCGCGTCGTCAACGCGCTCGGCCAGCCGATCGACGGCCTGGGCGAGATCGCCAACGAGGGTTACCGCGAGCTGGAACTCCAGGCGCCGAACGTCATGGCCCGGCAGTCGGTTTTCGAGCCGATGCAGACCGGTCTGAAGGCGGTCGACGCAATGACGCCGATCGGCCGGGGCCAGCGGCAGCTGATCATCGGTGACCGGAAGACCGGTAAGACCACCGTCGCCCTGGACACGATCCTCAACCAGCGCGAGAACTGGCGCTCCGGCGACCCGAAGAAGCAGGTCCGCTGCATCTACGTCGCCATCGGTCAGAAGGCCTCCACCATCGCCTCGGTGAAGGGCCTGCTGGAGGCCGAGGGTGCGATGGAGTACACCACCATCGTCGCCTCGCCCGCCTCCGACCCGGCCGGCTTCAAGTACATCGCCCCGTACGCCGGCTCGTCCATCGGACAGCACTGGATGTACAACGGCAAGCACGTTCTGATCGTCTTCGACGACCTGAGCAAGCAGGCCGAGGCGTACCGCGCCGTGTCGCTGCTGCTGCGCCGTCCGCCGGGTCGTGAGGCCTACCCGGGTGACGTCTTCTACCTGCACTCCCGGCTGCTGGAGCGCTGCGCGAAGCTCTCCGACGAGCTGGGCGGCGGATCGATGACCGGTCTGCCGATCATCGAGACGAAGGCCAACGACATCTCGGCCTTCATCCCGACCAACGTCATCTCGATCACCGACGGCCAGATCTTCCTCGAGACCGACCTGTTCAACCAGGGCGTCCGGCCGGCCATCAACGTCGGTACCTCGGTCTCCCGGGTCGGTGGTGCCGCCCAGGTCAAGCCGATGAAGAAGGTCTCCGGTTCGCTGCGGCTCAACCTGGCCCAGTACCGCGAGCTGGAGGCGTTCGCCGCCTTCGCCTCGGACCTGGACAAGGCCTCGCGTAACCAGCTGGAGCGCGGTGCCCGTCTGGTCGAGCTGCTCAAGCAGTCGAACTACGCGCCGGTCCCGGTGCAGGAGCAGGTCGTCGTGGTCTGGGCCGGCACCGAAGGAAAGCTCGACGACATCCCGGTCGGGGAGATCCGCCGCTTCGAGTCGGAGTTCCTCCAGTACCTGCGGCACAAGAACGCCTCGACGCTGCAGGCGATCGCCGACAACAACTGGGACGACGAGATCATCGCGGCCCTCGACGACGCCATCGGCCGGTTCAAGCTGATGTTCCTCGGCAAGGAGGACGAGCTGCGGATCAACGAGCCGGCCGCCAAGCCGGCCGAGGGCCCGGAGAACCGCGAGACGGTCACCCGCTACCGGGACGGCGCTCCCGCTGACGAGAAGCAGTAAGGGCTGATCCATGGCAGCCCAGGTTCGCGTTCTTCGTCAACGGATCCGCTCGGCGAAGTCGATGAAGAAAATCACCAAGGCGATGGAGCTCGTCGCGACGAGCCGGATCGCCAAGGCCCAGGCCCGGGTGGCGGCGTCCCTGCCGTACGCCCAGGCCATCACCGGGGTGCTCACGGCACTGGCGTCCAACTCGCAGATCGACCACCCGCTGCTGACCGCCCGGCCCAAGGTACGGCGGGCCGGCGTCGTGGTGGTCACCAGCGACCGGGGACTGGCTGGTGGCTACAGCACCAACGCGATCAAGGCTGCCGAGTCGCTGGTCGCCCGGTTGAAGGCCGACGGCAAGGAACCGGTGCTGTACGTCATCGGCCGCAAGGGCGTGACGTACTACCGGTTCCGTAACCGGCCGATCGAGGCGAGTTGGACGGGCTTCTCCGAGCAGCCGACGTTCGCCAGCGCCCGGGAGGTCGGCGAGACCTTGATCAAGGCGTTCACGCACGGCGCGGACGACACCGACGACGGTGCGGGGAACGACGGGGTACGGGGTGTCGACGAGTTGCACATCGTCTACACCGAGTTCAAGTCGCTGATGACCCAGAACCCGGTAACCCGGATCGTCGGTCCGATGGAGGTCGAGGACCGGCCCCGGTCCGAGGCCGCACCGGGTCTGCTGCCGGCGTACGAGTTCGAGCCGGACGCCGAGGCGCTGCTCGACGCGCTGCTGCCGAAGTACATCAACACGCGGATCTACGCGGCGTTGATCGAGTCGGCGGCCAGCGAGTCGGCGGCTCGGCGGCGGGCGATGAAGAGTGCGACCGACAACGCCGAAGAGATGATCGACAAGTACACGCGTGAGATGAACTCGGCCCGCCAGGCCGGGATCACCCAGGAGATCAGCGAGATCGTCGGCGGCGCGAACGCGCTGGCCGCGTCGGGAAGTGAAGTGTGATGACTGCCCCAGTAGAGACCAAGACGGCCACGGGTCGCGTGGTCCGGGTCATCGGCCCGGTCGTCGACGCCGAGTTCCCGCGCGACGCCATGCCCGACATCTTCAACGCCCTGCACGTCACCGTGGCGCTCTCCGGTGGAGACAAGCTCCTGACCCTGGAGGTCGCCCAGCACCTGGGTGACAACATGGTCCGGGCGATCTCGATGCAGCCGACCGACGGTGTGGTCCGGGGCGCCGAGGTCCGGGACACCGGCGGCCCGATCAGCGTGCCGGTGGGTGACGCGGTCAAGGGCCACGTCTTCAACGCCATCGGCGAGTGCCTCAACCTGGAGCCGGGCGAGAAGCTCGAGGTGTCCGACCGGTGGGGCATCCACCGTAAGGCGCCGGCCTTCGCCGACCTGGAGCCGAAGACCGAGATGCTGGAGACCGGCATCAAGGTGATCGACCTGCTGGCCCCGTACGTCAAGGGTGGCAAGATCGGTCTGTTCGGTGGTGCGGGTGTGGGCAAGACGGTGCTCATCCAGGAGATGATCACCCGGGTTGCCCGTAACTTCGGTGGTACCTCGGTCTTCGCCGGTGTGGGTGAGCGGACCCGTGAGGGTAACGACCTCATCGCCGAAATGACCGAGTCCGGCGTCATCGACAAGACCGCGCTGGTCTACGGCCAGATGGACGAGCCGCCGGGCACCCGTCTGCGGGTGGCGCTCTCCGCGCTGACGATGGCGGAGTACTTCCGCGACGTGCAGAAGCAGGAGGTGCTGCTCTTCATCGACAACATCTTCCGCTTCACCCAGGCCGGTTCGGAGGTCTCCACCCTGCTCGGCCGGATGCCGAGCGCGGTGGGTTACCAGCCGACCCTGGCCGACGAGATGGGCGAGTTGCAGGAGCGGATCACCTCGGTCCGGGGCCAGGCGATCACCTCGCTGCAGGCGATCTACGTGCCCGCCGACGACTACACCGACCCGGCGCCGGCCACCACCTTCGCCCACCTGGACGCGACCACCAACCTGGAGCGGTCCATCTCCGACAAGGGCATCTACCCGGCGGTGGACCCGCTGGCGTCCTCGTCGCGGATCCTCGCGCCGGAGTACGTCGGTGCCGAGCACTTCGCGGTCGCCAGTGAGGTGAAGCGGATCCTGCAGAAGTACAAGGACCTGCAGGACATCATCGCCATCCTCGGTATCGAGGAACTCTCCGAGGAAGACAAGCTCGTCGTGCAGCGCGCACGGCGGATCGAGCGCTTCCTGTCGCAGAACACCTACGCCGCCGAGCAGTTCACCGGCGTACCGGGCTCGACGGTTCCGATCAAGGAGACCATCGAGGCGTTCAAGAAGATCAGCGAGGGCGAGTACGACCACTTCCCCGAGCAGGCATTCTTCATGTGCGGTGGTCTGGAGGACCTGGAGCGCAAGGCTGCCGAGCTGATGAAGGGCTGAGTATTTCAACCCGCGAAAGGGACCATGCTGGCCAATGGCCGCATGGTCCCTTTCGTCGTGGATGCTGTTCCAGTTCGAGCGAGGTACTTTCGATGGCGGCTCACCGAGAAACGGCGTTGATCCCCGCAACGCTCGCGTCCTTGGCGCCCGTCCCTAATACAGGGACGTGACATACGGAGGTTTTCGTGGCTAAGGCCGAAAAGGGCGGGCGCGGTACGTCAGGACGGGCTGGTGCGCCCCGCTGGGCCCAGGTGTGCACGGTGTTCGGTGCCATTCTGGTGCTGCTCAGCGGCGGTACTCTCGTCGCTGCCGAGACGTTGACCGCCCGCTACGAGGGTGCGGTCGGCAAGGGGGACCTGTTCGGTGAGCAGGCGGCCGGCACGAAGCCACGTGAGGTCGAGGTCGCCGGCCCACTGAACATCCTGATGGTCGGCATCGACCCGAGGAATCCGGAGACACCCCCGCTGGCCGACTCGATCATGATCATGCACATCACCGCCTCGCTCGATCAGGCCTACCTGTTCTCCATGCCGCGTGATCTGGTCGTCGACATTCCTGCTTTCGAGAAGGCCAACTTCCGGGGCGGCGAGGACAAGCTCAATGCGGCGATGTCGTACGGTAGCCGGGTTTCCGGCCAGAATCCGGATGCGGCCCGGGGATTCGAGTTGCTGGCCATGACGATCAGCAAGTACACCGGCATCAAACGGTTCGACGCCGGGGCGATCATCAATTTCAACGGCTTCCAGAAGATCGTCGACGCCATGGGCGGCGTCGACCTGTACATCGAGCGTGACGTCAGGTCCGAGCACCGGCAGCCGGACGGCACGCATCGCGAGGGCAACCCGTACGGCGACGGCTACATCGGCCCCCAGGCGCAGTACAAGAAGGGTATGCAGCACCTGAAGGGGTGGCAGGCGCTGGACTACGTCCGGCAGCGTTACCCGAAGAACGGTGTCCCGGACAGCGACTACGGCCGGCAGCGGCACCAGCAGCAGTTCCTCAAGGCAATGGTCGACCAGGCGTTCAGTCGGGACGTGGTGACCAATCCGATCAAGCTTGATTCGGTGTTGCGGGCAGCCGGCAAGTCGCTCATCTTCAACGGCCGCGGTCACAGCATCACCGACTTCGGCTTTGCACTGCGTGGCATCCGGTCCGACTCGATCCAGATGGTCAAGCTGCCGGGCGGAGGGATCACCACCGGTGGCAAGTATCGGGGTGAGCGCTTCGAGCCGGTCGTGAAGGACTTCTTTACCGCGGTGCAGGACGACTCGGTCGCTGCTTTCCTGATCGAGCATCCTGAACTGTTGAGTAAGGCGTAGCGTCGGAGTGTGCGTCTGGCCACCCGCCTTGGGTTGTCGCAGGGTACGGGACTAGACTCGGGCCATTCCGCCGCCGCAAAGGAGACAGCGTGGCAAAGCCGCTACACGTCGAGCTGGTAGCCGTCGAAGAAATGGTCTGGTCCGGCGAGGCTGAGATGCTTCTCGCCCGGACGACCGAGGGCGAGCTTGGGGTGCTGCCGGGTCACGAGCCCCTGCTTGGCCAGCTCGCCGAGCCCGGGAAGGTCCGGATCAAGCAGGCCGGTGGCGCGGAGATCGCCTACGAGGTGGCCGGTGGCTTCCTTTCGGTGACCGCGGAGAAGGTCACCATCCTGGCCGAAGAGGCCAGCCCGGTAACCGCAGCGGCACGCTGACCGGGAACGTCGATGCTGGTCTTGAAATGGATCGGAGTCGGCGTTCTCATCCTGCTCGTCACGATTGCCGTGCTCTTCGTCCGACGGGCACTGGTGACCCGGGCAGGGGGCATAATCCGGCTCAGTGTGCGGGTCTCCACCCTGCTCGACGGTCGAGGCTGGTCGCCAGGCTTCGGCCGGTTCGTCGGAGATGAGCTGCGCTGCTATCGGATGTTCAGCTTTGCGCTCCGGCCGAAGCGGGTGCTGTCCCGGCGCGGGCTCGGAGTGGATCTGCGGCGGCTGCCCGAGGGGCAGGAGCGACTCATCATGCCCGCCGACTGGATCATCCTCCGCTGTACGAACCGCCATGCCCCGGTGGAGATCGCCATGGCTGAATCAACGGTAACCGGGTTCCTGTCCTGGCTCGAGGCCGTCCCTCCCGGGGCGGCCTCGCCGCGTCTGGCCGTGCACGACTGGCCGGCCGCCTGAGGCACCCAGCGGGGGTTCATTCCGCCGTGGCGACCAGTTCCACCTCGTATCCGGCCTCGTCCGCCAGATAGGCGGCGTAGCTGTCCGGTCCGCCGGCGTACGGATGTCGGTCCGGAAACAACAGGGACCACCCGTACGCCGGGGCCTGCTCGACCAGCCGGTCCACGACGGCGCGGGGGCCGGCGTGGAAGGCGAGATGGTTGAGTCCGGGTGCCATCCGGTCATGGACTTTCGAGGTCAGCGCCGGAGATTCCTCAAGCACCAGGTAGGTGGCGTCCAGCCGCCAGGATCGGCCGGCTGGCCAACTCTGGAACGGTTGCCAGCCGAGTTCGGTGAGTAGCCAGCTCCAGCCGCGAATCGATTTCGCCAGATCGGGTACCCACACCTCGACGTGGTGCAGTCCGCCCATGATGGCTACCGCTGGCCGCCCGGCTTCCATAGCACATCCCCGTCCGGGTTTGCCGTTCTTGCCAGGATGAACAGCAGGTCGGAGAGTCGGTTGAGATACTTTGCCGGAAGAGTGCTGGTTCGGTCCGATTCGTGGGCAATCAGCGCCCAGGCCGAGCGCTCGGCCCGCCGCGCGATGGTGCGTGCGACGTGCAGCAGCGCAGCTCCCGGGGTGCCGCCGGGAAGAATGAAGGAGTCAAGGTTGCTCAACTGCGCGTTGTACTCGTCGCACCAGCCCTCGA
Source organism: Micromonospora sonneratiae (assembly GCF_042679305.1). Taxonomy (NCBI): domain Bacteria; kingdom Bacillati; phylum Actinomycetota; class Actinomycetes; order Micromonosporales; family Micromonosporaceae; genus Micromonospora; species Micromonospora sonneratiae. Next base: position 28,777 of record NZ_JBHTMP010000031.1, read on the forward strand.
GGCGGGTCACGTACTCCTCGGTCACCCGTAGCGGGGGATACGCGGGATCGGGCTCGACCGGGTTGGAGAGGTCCGCGCCGACGTCGAACAGGTCGTTCTGGATCCAGGCCAGCATCACGCGCAGGTCCTCGCTCAGCTGTCCGAGCGCCAGGGCGACCCCGATGGCCGCATTGCACTCGTCGACATCGGCGTACGCGGTGATCCGGGGATCCGTCTTCGCGACCTGCTCGTTGTTGCTCAACCGGGTCGTGCCGGCGTCGCCGGCCCTGGTGTAGATACGCGTGAGGTGGACAGCCATGACACACAGCGTACGGATGCCCGCCCGACGGCTGTCTGCTCGGTCATCGGCCAGCGGCGTGGGCGTGGAGCCGGTGGGGGAGTTGGGCGTGGGCGCGGAGCCGGTTGGGGAGTGGCCAGTGCCCTTCGGTCCGGGTGCACCGGACGAGCGGCCGAACCTGGAACGGGACGTGATCCGGGTGAGCGGGGGTGCCCGGCTCGCCGGACAGGTCCAGGTCACCGGGGCCAAGAACTCGGCGCTCAAACTGATGGCGGCGGCGCTGCTGGCCCCGGGGCGAAGCGTCATCACCAACGTTCCGCGGATCACGGACATCGCCATCATGGGCGAGGTGCTGCGGCGGCTCGGCTGCGAGGTGTCCTTCGGTGCCGACGACACACCTGGGGGAGTCGAGACGCCTGCTGGCGTCGGGGAGACCGCTGATGTGTCCGGTGCCGGGAGCGTCGGTGTCGGTGGTGCCGATGTCGGGGCTGCCGGTGTCGGTGGCGACCGTGGGGGACCGGGACAGCGCTCGCGTTCGGTCACCATCGACGTACCGGACGAACTGGGGGCGGAGGCGGACTACGACCTGGTACGACGGCTCCGCGCGTCGATCTGCGTGCTCGGCCCGCTGTTGGCCCGCCGGGGCTACGTACGGGTCGCCCATCCCGGCGGCGATGCGATCGGTTCCCGTGGGCTGGACATGCACGTCTCCGGACTTGCCCGGATGGGTGCTGAGATCACCGGCGAGCACGGGTTCGTGATCGCCTCGGCTCCGGACGGGCTGTGCGGCGCGACCATCTGGCTGGACTTCCCCAGCGTGGGGGCAACGGAGAACCTGGTGATGGCGGCGGTCCTGGCCAGGGGCGTGACCGAGATCGACAACGCGGCCCGTGAGCCCGAGATCGTCGACATCTGCACGATGCTGTCGCAGATGGGGGCCCGGATCGAGGGCGCCGGCAGTTCGACGATCCGTATCGAGGGCGTCCCGGAGTTGCATCCCGTACGGCATGCGACGGTCGGCGACCGTATCGTCGCCGGCACCTGGGCGTTCGCGGCGGCGATGACCCGGGGCGACGTCACCGTGACCGGGCTGGATCCGGCGTACCTGGAGATCGCCCTCGACAAGATCATCTCTGCTGGTGGTCTGGTCGAGACCCGGTCCGACGCCTTCCGGGTACGGATGGACCGACGACCGACGGCGGTGGACGTCGTCACCCTGCCGTTTCCGGGGTTCGCCACCGACCTGTTGCCGATGGCGATCGGGCTGGCCTCGGTCAGCGAGGGGGCCTCGCTGATCACCGAGAACATCTTCGACGGGCGGTTCATGTTCATCAACGAGATGGCACGGCTCGGCGCGGACATCAACACGGATGGTCATCACGCGGTCGTACGGGGTCGGGAGCGGCTTTCGAGTGCTCCGGTTCGGGCCACCGACATCCGGGCCGGCGCGGGACTGGTGATCGCGGGTCTGTGCGCGGACGGCACCACCGAGATCTCCCATGTGCACCATGTCGACCGCGGCTACCCGGACTTCGTGGCAGACCTGCGGGCGCTCGGTGTCGAGGTCGAGCGGGCCACCGTACCGGAGGAGACGACCTTCAGGCTGTAGGCGTCCCGCCGGTGCCCGGCGTGGCCGGCCGGTTGGGCGGCGTCGGACGGTAGGCCGGTGCTGTGATCATCATCCTGCCTGCGCAGAGGGACCGGGCGACTGAGGAATCGTTTAGCCTTGCCCGCTAAGGTGCTGACAAACAGCAATCGAGGGCGAGGGAGTGAGCTATGGCGGGTCGACTCGCGGTCGTCGGAGCCGGACTGATGGGCGCGGGGATCGCCCAGGTGGCGGCCCAGGCCGGCTGGCAGGTGACGCTTCGGGACCTGGACGACACGGCGACCCGTCGGGGCTTGGCCGGCATCCGTAAGTCGCTGGAGAAGTTCGCCAGCAAGGGCGCGATCAGCCCGGAGGACGTGGAGGCCGCCCTCGGTCGGATCACGCTGACCACCGAGCTGGAGGCGGCGGCCGACGCCGACATCGTGGTCGAGGCGGTGTTCGAACGGATCGACATCAAGCACGAGGTGTTCCGTGCGCTCGACAAGATCTGCGCCCCGGGCGCGGTCCTGGCCACCAACACCTCGGCCATCCCGATCACCCAGATCGCTGCGGTGACCGAGCGGCCCGAATCGGTGGTCGGCACCCACTTCTTCTCACCGGTTCCGATGATGAAGTTGTGTGAGCTGGTCCGTGGCTACAAGACCAGCGACCAGACCCTGGCGACGGCCCGCGCCTTCGCCGAGGAGATCGGCAAGACCGTCGTGGTGGTCAACCGGGACATCGCCGGGTTCGTCACCACCCGACTGATCACCGCTCTGGTGATGGAGGCGGTCAAGCTGGTCGAGTCGGGTGTGGTGTCCGCGGAGGACCTCGACACGGCTTGCAAGCTCGGCTTCGGGCACGCGATGGGCCCGTTGGCGACCACCGACCTGACCGGTGCCGACGTGCTGCTGAACGCGACCAAGAACATCTACACCGAGACCGCCGACGAGAAGTTCTTCCCGCCGGAGCTGCTCCAGCGCATGGTCACCGCCGGCGACCTGGGGCGGAAGACCGGGCAGGGTTTCTACTCGTACTGAGCCGCTGTTCCTACTGCGCCTCGGGCCGGTTTGTCATGTCTCGGCTCACCACGCTGGCGATCGGGCACCCGCGTCTGGCCGGGGGTGCCCGCGTCTGGCCGGGGGTGCCCGCGTCGAAGCAGTTCGCGGGCGAGTCGGGACGGGTTCGGTAAACGACCGGCGGGCGGGCTGCGGCTGCGGCTACCGTGCGGGTGAGGTGTGCGGGCAGGTCGGCTACGGCGACCGGGGGCCTGCGTGGTGCCTCGCTGGTGAGGGAGTCGAGCGTGCCGGAGCTGGCGATCATCGAGGCACCGTCGGTGCTGGGGCTGCGGCCCTCCGGCGTGGAAGACCTGCCGGCCGCGCTGCTCGATGCCGGCCTGCGGGACCTGCCCGGGGCGGTGGTGGGCGGCCGGGTCGACGCGCCAGCGTACGACCAGCGCAGGGACCCCGAGACCGGGGTCCTGAACTCGGACGGGATCGCGCAGTACACCGTCGAGCTGGCTGATGCCGTGGGTGCGGTGCTGGCCCGTGGGGCCTTCCCGGTGGTCCTTGGCGGTGACTGCAGCATCCTTCTCGCCAACCTGCTCGCCCTGCGCCGGCGCGGGCGCTATGGCCTGCTCTTCGTCGACGGGCACACCGACTTCTACCAGCCGGCGGCGGAGCCGAACGGCGAGGCGGCCTCGATGGATCTCGCGCTGGCGACGGGCCGTGGACCGCAACTGCTCAGCGACGTCGAGGGCCGTGCGCCACTGGTGCGAGACGAGGACGTCGTGGCCTTCGGCTTCCGTGACGGTGCGGAGTCGGAGCGGGCCGGGATGCAGCCGCTGCCGCCGCAACTACGAACCATCGATCTTGCGGGGGCGCGCAGAGCCGGTGCAGCGGCGGCAGCGCGGCAGGCGGTGGACTGGCTTTGTGCCGGACCAAGCTCCGGTTACTGGGTCCACCTCGATGTCGACGTCCTCGACGACGCCGTCATGCCGGCTGTGGACTACCGCCAGCCCGATGGGCTGACCTGGGCCGAACTGGAGACTGTACTGCGGACGGCGATGTCGAGCGGTCGAGCCGTCGGCCTCGACGTGACGATCTTCAACCCTCGCCTGGACCCCGATGGGCGAATCGCCGTACGTCTGGTCGAGTGCCTCCGTCAGGGTTTGTCAGCGCTGACCGACGGCAGTTGACCTTCAGCTCAGCCGTCGCGTTTGGTGGTCCAGCGGAAGGTGAACAGACACAGGGCCAGCCCGATCAGGCACCAGGCGCCCAGCATCACCGCCACCATGCCCAACTCGTAGGAGCCGGCCGGCTCCTGGGCACCGAACGAGGCGGGAAGGAACACCGAGCGCAGCCCCTGGCACATCCACTTGAGCGGGAAGAACGCCGCCACCTGCTGCATCCAACCCGGGAGCGAGGTGAAGATGAAGAACACCCCGGAGATGAACTGGAGCACCAGGGCGACCGGGGTCGCCGTGGCCGAGGCACCACGGCCGGTCCGGGCCAGTGACGAGAAGGCGATGCCACAGAGTGTGCAGGCGGTGATGCCGAGCAGCGAGACCCAGCCGAAGGTGAACCACTTGCCCGCCGTGTCCGGCAACTTCAGGTCGAAGAGCAGCACCGCGACCAGGAGCAGCAGCACCGTCTCGGCCACCCCGATGGCAGCCACCATGACGACCTTGCCGGCGAAGTAGACCCACTTCGGCATCGGCGTACCACGGAACCGCTTGAGCACCCCCCGGTCCCGCTCGATCGGGATCTGGATCGCCAGACTCTGGAAGCCCACCGTCATCAGCCCGGTCGCGATCATGCCGGTCACGAAGTACTGGGTGTACCTCACCCCACCGCCGATCTCGCCCTGGAAGATCGAGGCGAAGATCAGGATCATGACGACCGGGAAGGCCATGGTGAAGACCACCGACTCCCGGCTGCGCAGGAACTGCCGGATCTCCAGCTGCCCCTGACGCAGGCCGAGTGAGACCGGTCCCACCCGGCGGGCGACTGTCTGACGTGCGGGTGCCGCTGTCGTCGTACTCACCGGTGCCCAATCATTCGTAGGTAGACGTCTTCCAGCGTCGGACGGGTCACCGTCAGCCCGGGAATCTCCCCGTCCCCGCCGTCCGCCCGTAACCGCGCAGCCAACTCGGCGACCAGCGCCGTTGGCGTCGCGCTCTCCACCCGTTCCAGCGTCCCGTCCGGGGTACGCCAGGAGACCGTGGCCAGGGCGTTCTCCCGATCACCCAGCTTGGCCGGGGCCGCCACCTCGACCAGCCGGCCGCCCGCGATCACCCCGACCCGGTCGGCCAGCGCCTCGGCCTCGTCCAGGTAGTGCGTGGTGAGCACGATGGTGGTGCCACCGGCGGCCAGGTCCCGGATGAGGTCCCAGAACTCGCGTCGGGCCTCCGGGTCGAAGCCGGTGGTCGGCTCGTCGAGGAAGAGCAGTTCAGGGCAACCGATGATGCCCAGTGCCACATCCAGCCGACGCTTCTGCCCGCCGGAGAGGGTGTGCGTACGGGCGTTCGCCTTGCCGGCCAGCCCGACCCGGTCGATCACTTTCTCCGGATCGTCCGGCGCGGGATAGAAGGCGGCGAAGTGGTGTACCACCTCGCGTACGGTCAACTCGTCGAACTCGCCGGTGCCCTGGAGCACGATGCCGACCCGGGACCGCCAGAGTGCGGTCGGTCGGGCCGGGTCGACCCCGAGGACGCTGACCTCGCCGGCGTCCCGCTGCCGATAGCCCTCCAGGATCTCCACCGTCGTGGTCTTGCCGGCACCGTTCGGTCCGAGCAGGGCGAACACCTCGCCCCGGCGTACCTCCAGGTCGAGGCCGGCCACGGCGATGTTGTCGCCGTACGACTTGCGCAATCCCCGTACGGCGATCGCGAGCTGGTCAGTCATGCCCTCAACTATCCGGGTCGTCGAACCCTCGGGAGCAGCCGGGGGTCGCCGTGAGCTGTGCGGTTTTTCACCAACACAAGTGACTTAACGGTAACTTAGACTCTGGAGATGGATGAGCGTCTCGATAGGGAGCAGCTCGGGACGGGTCGGCTCGCCGAGCGGGACCGCCCCTGGGTGATGCGCACGTACGCCGGCCACTCGTCGGCGGATGCGACCAACGCGTTGTTCCGCCGGAATCTGGCCAAGGGCCAGACCGGGCTGTCGGTGGCCTTCGACCTGCCGACCCAGACCGGCTACGACCCCGATCATGAGCTGGCCGCCGGTGAGGTGGGCCGGGTCGGGGTGCCGGTGTCACATCTCGGTGACATGCGGGCCCTGTTCGCGGACATCCCGCTGGCCGGGGCGAACACCTCGATGACGATCAACGCAACTGCGATGTGGCTGCTGGCGCTCTACGTGGTCGCCGCCGAGGAGCAGGGCGCCGAGGCCTCGGGACTGGCCGGCACGACGCAGAACGACATCGTCAAGGAGTACCTGTCCCGGGGCACCCACATCTTTCCGCCCGGTCCGTCGCTGCGGCTGACCACCGACACCGTCGCCTGGACGGTCAGCAACGTGCCGAGGTGGAACCCGGTCAACATCTGCTCGTACCACCTCCAGGAGGCCGGTGCCACCCCCGTACAGGAGGTGGGGTTCGCCCTGGCCACGGCGGTGGCCGTGCTGGACGCGGTACGTGACTCCGGCCAGGTCCCGGCCGACCGGCTAGGTGACGTGGTGCGTCGGATCTCCTTCTTCGTCAACAGCGGGGTGCGGTTCATCGAGGAGATGGCGAAACTGCGGGCCTTCGCCACGCTGTGGGACGAGATCGTCCAGAGCCGGTACGGCGTGACCGACCCACGGGACCGTCGCTTCCGGTACGGCGTGCAGGTCAACTCGCTCGGTCTGACCGAGGCGCAGCCGGAGAACAACGTCGCCCGGATCGTGCTGGAGATGCTCGGGGTCACCCTGTCCCGGGACGCACGGGCCCGAGCCGTGCAGTTGCCGGCCTGGAACGAGGCGTTGGGACTGCCCCGCCCGTGGGACCAGCAGTGGTCGCTACGGATGCAGCAGGTGCTGGCGTACGAGTCGGACCTGCTGGAGTATCCCGATCTGTTCGACGGCTCGCATGTCGTGTCGGCGCTGGTCGAGGGGATCGTCTCCGGTGCCCGGCAGGAACTGGACCGGATCCTCGAACTCGGTGGGGCGATCGCCGCGGTGGAGACCGGCTATCTCAAGAGCGCGCTGGTCGCATCGTTGGCCGAGCGTCGCCGACGGATGGAGTCCGGCTCGGACGTCGTGGTCGGCGTCAACCGGTTCACCGAGACCGAGCCCTCGCCGTTGACCGCCGCCGGTGCCGAGGCGGTGCAGCGGGTCGACCCGGCGGTGGAGGTGGCCGCCGCCGACGCCGTACGTGAGTGGCGGGCCGGCCGGGACGCCGACGCGGTCGGTGCCGCTCTGGCCCGGTTGAAGGAGACGGCGGCGTCCGGCGCGAACCTGATGCCGGTCTCGATCGACTGTGCCCGGGTCGGGGTCACCACCGGTGAATGGGCGGGCGTGCTCCGCGAGGTGTTCGGCGAGTACCGGGCACCGACCGGGCTGACCGGTGGAACCGGTGTCGGCGGCGCGGACGAGCCGGCACTGACGGCGGTACGTGAGCGGGTCCGGCGTACCGCGCGGGAGTTGGGCAGCGGACGGCTGCGGCTGCTGGTCGGCAAGCCCGGACTGGACGGCCACTCCAACGGTGCGGAGCAGATCGCGGTACGTGCCCGCGACGCCGGCTTCGAGGTCGTCTACCAGGGGATCCGGCTGACCCCGGCGCAGATCGTGGCAGCGGCCGTGGAGGAGGACGTCGACCTGGTCGGACTCTCCGTACTCTCCGGCTCGCACCTGGCCGCCGCACCCGCGGTGCTGGACGGACTGCGGGCGGCCGGTCGCGCGGACCTCCCCGTGGTGGTCGGTGGGATTATTCCCGCCGCGGACGTGGCCGCACTACGGGCGGCGGGCGTCTCCCGGGTGTTCACCCCCAAGGACTATGCGCTGACCGACATCATCGACGAACTCGTCACGGTGGTCCGGGAGGTGAACGGACTCGACGACTGACGCCGGCGATCAGCTGGGGTCGTAGGTCATGCAGTCGGCCATCGCCTGCTCGGGACTGACCACGATGGCCGGGGCGTGGCACTCGAGTTCGGCGTTGTGCCGGCAGTCGGACCGTTGGCAGGCACCGACCAGGGCGATCATCGATTCGATCCCGCCCCGGGTCGGCATCTCGACGAAGGTGCTGCACTGCGCGTGACCGTCCTCACCGCCGACGCTGATGGCGAAGGCGTGACAACCATCCTGGTTGTAGGAGCAACTCGTAACGGTGCACGACTGGACCCGGGGCATTTCCAGTGCAGTGGCCATTTTGACCTCCTCTAGAGTCTTGCCCCAATTTTAGGCTTTTGCAGGGTTTGCTATCTCGGATTCGTCGACCCCTGGCCCAGCACCTCCGACAGTGGCGCGGGGGTGAGGCCACGTGCGGCCAGCCCGGCCAGGATGTGCGGCAGCGCCTCGTCGGTCATCGCGGCGTTCGCCTCGGTCACGTGCATGATGATGATCGAACCGGGGCGTACCTTCGACAGCACCGCGTCCACGATCGGTCGCCAGGCGGTGGCGAACGGGTCGCCGCTGACCACGTCGCCGTCGACCACGGTCAGGCCCAGCGGTGCGAGGGCGGCCAGCGCCGCCCCGTCGTGGCACAGCCCGGGGAAGCGGAAGTAGCGGGTCTGCCGACCGCCGTACGCCTCGATCACGTCGAACGTCTTCGCCACGTCCTCGGTCATCAGTCGGGACGGCACCCGGGGCAGGTCGTAGCAGTCCGACGTGAACGCCAGGTGTCCGTAGGTGTGGTTGGCCAGCTCGAACCGGGGGTTGCCGGCCAGCCGTCGGGTGATGTCCGGGTAGCGCTCGACCCATTTGCCGGTCAGGAAGAACGTCGCCGGGATCCGCCCCTCCTCCAGCATCTCGATGATGCGCAGGTTGGCGTACGACTTCACCCGGCCGGTCCGCAGGCTGTGCAGCATCCCGTCGGTCATGTCGGCGTCGAAGGTGAGGGCCACCCGGTTGCCCGTACGGGGGCCGTTGTCGACCACCGGCGGCCGGGTGCCCGGCCGGGTGGCCCCGGGCAGGGTGGCCGGCGGCGGGTCGACCGGGCCGGTGGTCGGTCCGCTACCCGGAACTCCCGTCGAGGGGTTCGGAGTCGGTGTGCCCAGAGCCGATCTGCTCGGGTCGGGTGTCTCGAAGGTCGCTGCCCGGGTGGGGGCGGAGCCGTCCCGGACCCCGTGGACGATGAGGGCGATGCCGCCGCCCACGGTCACCGTCAACAGCGTGGCCAGCAACAAGTGAGTTTTTTTCATGGGCACGGTGACGATGATTCCAGCCCGACGGGATCGGTGCCGCCCCCCTCCGATGTCGCCCCGTCCGGTGCGGTCCCGTCTGGTGCGGTTCCGTTCGGTGCGGTCCCGTCCGGGGGTGCCGCGCCCGGAGCGGGAGGTTGTCGTCGGTCAGACCTGGAACCCGGCCGCCCGGGCGGCCTGCCGCTCCCGTCGCCGTCGCCTGCGCCGCCGGAGCACCCAGACCAGGAAGAGCACCATGCCGGCCAGGAACACCACCACCAGTACCGGCACGAGAATCGCGACCAGCGACATGACGACGCTGGTGGCGTCCTCCGCCGTACTGGCGACGGGAGCGCCGATCCCGGCGGTCATGGTGTTGATCACCGGGCGGGCGGCGGCCTTCAGGGCGTGTACGCCGAGGGCGATGAGCACCCCGACGACGATCGGTACCCACTGGTTGGACGAGAAGAACTCGCCCGGGTCGCTGACCGTGGCCGTCTCCGAGCTGACCCCCGCTCCGAAGACCAGGCCGCCGGAGGTCGGCCGGATCACGGTCTGCACCACGTCGTTGACATGGTCGACGACCGGTACCTTGTCGGCGACGAACTCGATCGCCAACAGCACCGTCAGGATCGCGATCACCCAGCCGTTCGACAGCCACTGCCAGCCACCGGGCAGTTCGACGACATCGGTGTAGCGGGCAAGTAGCCCCATGCTGAGCAGGGGAATGTACGCGTTGAGTCCCGCCGAGGCGGCGAGACCCGAACCGGTGAGGGCTTCCAGCACCCGTTCAGGATCTCATCGACGCGCCAGTGGGGTCGGACGGCCAACGGTGTGCGCTCCGCTACCCTCGTCGGGTGCGGTTGGTGATAGCGCGGTGCTCAGTGGATTACGTCGGACGGCTTGCGGCCCACCTGCCGTTGGCGACCCGGTTGCTGATGGTCAAGGCCGACGGGTCGGTCTCCATCCATGCCGACGACCGGGCCTACAAGCCACTCAACTGGATGAGCCCGCCATGTCGGCTGGAGGAGGCACCCGGCGTCTGGCGGGTGGTCAACAAGGCCGGCGAGGAACTGCGGATCACCCTCGAAGAGATCTTCCAGGACACGTCGTACGAGCTGGGAGTCGATCCCGGGCTGCGTAAGGACGGGGTGGAGGCGCACCTACAGGAGTTGCTGGCCGCCAATCCGACCGCCCTGGGCGACGGGTTCACGCTGATCCGTCGGGAGTACCCGACCGCGATCGGGCCGGTCGACCTGCTCTGCCGGGACGGCGCGTCCGCGACCGTCGCGGTGGAGGTCAAGCGGCGCGGCGAGATCGACGGCGTTGAGCAGCTCACCCGCTACCTGGAACTGCTCAACCGGGACCCGCTGTTGGCTCCGGTGGCCGGTGTCTTCGCCGCCCAGGAGATCAAGCCGCAGGCCCGGGTGCTGGCCGAGGACCGGGGCATCCGGTGCGTGGTGGTCGACTACGACAAGCTGCGCGGCATCGAACGCGACGAGCTGACCCTGTTCTGACCGGGCACCTGGCGCAACCGAGCGAATCGACCTTTCATGGGCATCCGGAACCAGCAGCGTAGAGCGGCCAAGAAGAAGGCGCGGGAGCAGCGGCAACGCGGTCGTACGGAGGCTGCGGCGGGGGCCCACGGCCAGTCCGGTCGGGTCGGTGACGCCTTCGATCCGTGGACCTCTTCCAGGGAGGAACGGACCTCCGAGGAGTGGATCGCCGAACTGCTGAACGGAGCGGTGTACGCGCTCCTGAGTCAGCACCCGGACCAGGTCGAGCGGCAGTTGGATCAGCTGACCGTCGGTGAGCCGGGACTGGTCGACCGACTGGTGGCCGAGGCGTTCCAGGACGTCGTCGGCCAGCTGTGGGAACGCGGCTGGCTACCGGCGGACCTGGTCCGGGTGGTACGGCGGCGGCACGGCCAGCGGGCCGCGCAACTGACCGTCGAACAGATCGCCGCCCAGCTTCGCGGCTATTCGGAAGTCACCGTGCACGAGAGATGGCACGCCCAACTCCGCGAGCTGGGTGCCGCCGTCTGGCAGGGGTACGCCGACCACCGGCTGACCGCCTGGGGCCAGCGGCAGAAGCTGGACCGCTCGGAAGCCCTGCGGGACGTGGTGTCCGTACTGAGCGTGCTGACCGCTTTGCCAGACATCGGAAAGGTGACCCCGCTGCCGGGCACGGTCCGGGGCAACGCGTCGCGGGCCGGAACCGCGACCGGGGCGACGATCGACGAGCGGGTGCTGGGCCGGGTCCGGGGGCTGCTGGCCAAGGCGGAGTCGACCGAGTTTCCGGAGGAGGCCGAGGCGCTCTCCGCCAAGGCCCAGGAGCTGATGGCCCGGCACAGTATCGACCGGGCGCTGTTGGCCGCCGGCCAGACCCGGGGCGGGTCGGCCGGTGCGACCGCCCGGACCATGGGAGCACCCTGGGTGACCGGGGCGCCCGACCAGCCGGTAGCGCTCCGGGTCGGCGTCGACGCGCCGTACGAGCAGGCCAAGGCCCTGCTGTTGCAGGAGGTGGCCACGGCCAACCGGTGCCGGTCGGTCTGGTCGGCGGACTTCGGGTTCGCCACGGTGCTCGGGTTCCCGTCCGACGCCGAGTCGGTGGAACTGCTCTACACGTCGCTGCTGGTGCAGGCGACGGCGGCGATGGTGCGGGGCGGTCCGCAACGCGGCCGGGCCGGCCAGTCCACCACCCGGTCGTTCCGGCAGTCCTTCCTCCAGGCGTACGCCGTCCGGATCGGTGAACGGCTGCGGGCCGCGACCGACGAGGTCAGCCGGGAGGTGGTGGTCGAGGCGGGGGCCGACCGGTTGCTGCCGGTGCTGGCCGCCCGGGAGGACGTCGTACGGGAGGCCGTCGAGACGATGTTCCCGGAGATGGTTCAGCGGCAGGTCCGGGGCAGCCACAACGCGGCGGGGTGGGCCGCCGGGACGGCAGCGGCGGATCTGGCCGCGCTGGCCGCCCGGTCGGAGGTCAGCGGCCGTACCTGAGTTTGATCGCCTTGACGATCCGGTCGACCTGGGCGGGCGTCCGTTCGAAGGTCATCGCGGGTAGCAGGGACGGGGCCCGGCGTCGGGTGATCGCCTTGGCCCGGCTGAACTCGCGCAGGCCGTCCTCTCCGTGGATCCGCCCGAAGCCCGACTCGCCGACCCCGCCGAACGGCAGGGAGGACATGCCGGCGAAGCTCATCACTGAGTTGATCGAGGCCATGCCGGAGCGCAGTTGGCGGGCCAGCGCCAGCGCTCGGCGGCGGCCGAAGACCGAGCCGCCCAGGCCGTACGAAACCGCGTTGGTCAACGCCACCGCCTCGTCGGCATCCCGTACCCGGGCGATGGTCAGCGTCGGGCCGAAGGTCTCCTCGCGTACGGCGGCCGAGTCCTCCGGCACGTCCACCAGGATCGTCGGCTGTACGAACGGCGGCTGTACGGCGTCGAGACCGCCCAGTACCGCCCGGCCGCCCCGGTCGATGGCGTCGGCGATGTGCCGACGGATGATGTCGATCTGTCCGGGCATGGTGATCGGTCCGATGTCCGCCCCGTCACCCGCGCCGACGGTCAACCGCCCGGCCTTCTCCGTCACCTTCGCGACGAAGGCGTCGTAGACCGGGTCGACCGCGTAGACCCGCTCGATGCCGATGCAGGACTGGCCCGCGTTGGTCAGCGCACCCCAGACGCAGGCTTCCGCGGCGGCATCCAGGTCGGCGTCGGTGTCGACGATCATCGAGTCCTTGCCGCCGGCCTCCAGCAGCACCGGGGTGAGCGTCTCGGCACAGGCGGCCATCACCTTCTTCGCGGTGGCTGCCGACCCGGTGAACGCCACCTTGCCCACTCCCGAGCGGCACAGCGCGGCACCGACGTCGCCGAATCCGTGCACCACCTGGAGCACCGGCTGTTCGGGTACCACCTCCGCGAAGGTGTCGACCAGCCACTGGCCGACGGTCGGGGTGTACTCGCTGGGCTTGAAGACCACCGCATTGCCGGCCGCCAGGGCGTAGGCGATGGAGCCGACCGGGGTCAGCACCGGATAGTTCCACGGGCCGATCACGCCGACCACGCCGTACGGCTGGTATTCCAGGTGGGCGGAGAACTCGGCGAGGACGAGCCGGGAACGTACCCGGCGCGGGCCGAGCACCCGGCGGGCGTTGCGGGCCGCCCAGTCGACGTGTTCGATCGCGGAGACGGTCTCGACGATCGCCTCGGCGACCGGCTTGCCGCCCTCCCGGTGGGACAGGTCGGCGATCTCCTCGATCCGCTGCGCCAGCAGCGCCCGCCACCGCAGCAGCCGCTGTCTGCGGCCACGGTCGCCCAGTTCGGCCCACCAGGACGCCGCCTCGCCCGCCCGCCGTACGGCCCGCGCGACATCGTCGGTATCGGCCACCGGGAAGCGGCCCGCCTCCACCCCGGTCGCCGGGTTGGTGGAAACCAGTTCGCCATCCTCGATGACGGGGACGCCGGGGGCATGCGTGGCGGTCATGTTCGAAGTCTAAACCCGAAAATTACTCATGGGTACGGTCTGCGTCCGTCGGCCTGACCTCAGCCGGCAGAGGGGCGTGACGGGTGCGACGAGTGGCGGGGAAGGTGCGTGGCGGGGATGAGATCGAGCCCAACGTCAACTACCGTAAGGTAGCGAACGGCTACTCGTGGTCCACCGAATCGGTAAGTGGATATGGCCGGAAGACTGGGCAAATCAGTACCACGGTGCATGGAAATGCGTTCGGTGCGATGGAAAGCTGGCTCGGGGGCAGTAGCGCGGGTTGAGGGCGCGGGAGGCAGTACGAAATGCCCACTACGGACGAGATCGGCCTGTCACCGCTGTTGATGGTGGTCAATGGGTCGTTGCGGGGTGCGAGTTTTCGACTCACGTCGGGATCGACGGTGATCGGCCGAGGTGAAGGTGCCGACATCCTCGTCGAGGACCACCGGGTCAGCCGGCGACATGCCACGGTGCAGGTGGTCGATGGTCGGGTCCTGCTCAGCGACGCCGGTTCCACCAACGGCACCTGGCTGAACGATCAGCGGGTCTCCGACCCGCGCGAGGTACGCGACGGGGATCGGATCCGGCTGGGCGGGGTGGAACTGCGGTTCTTCGATCCGGGGTCGGCGCAGACCGATCCGGTCGGCACGTTGCGCTACCAGTCGGCGGCACGGACGATGCTGCCCGGCCCGCCGGGGGCCGGGGCGGTGTCGGCGGCGCTGCGGGCACCCACCCAGGCGCTGCCCTCCCGGCGTCCCCGACGGCTGTTGCTGACGATAGGCTGCTGCGTCGTACTGGCGGGCTGGTTGGCCTGGGCCTATCTGATCTTCTAGCGCTCGGTGAAATACCCCACCGTGTCTCGACAAGCCCGAATGACGTGGCAGACTCGCCCGCATAACTTAGCGGCCGTTAATGCGGCTGCCCAGAGCATGCGGGAGGCCGGCAGTGGCACGCGAGTTCAGCAGCGTCGGCGTCGTCGGGCTGGGCACGATGGGTGCCGGCATCGTCGAGGTGTTCGCGCGTAGCGGTGTCAGAGTCGTCGCGGTCGAGATCTCCGAGCCGGCGCTCGACCGGGGACGAGCCAACCTGACCAACTCCACCGACCGGGCGGTGGCCAGGGGCAAGCTGGCCGCGGAGGCACGCGACGCGCTGTTGTCCCAGGTCACCTTCGCCGTCGGGATGGAGGCGCTGCACGACGTCGACCTGGTGATCGAGGCGGTGCCCGAGCACCTCGACCTCAAGCAGCGGATCTTCGGTGAGCTGGACCGGATCTGTAAGCCGGAGGCGATCCTGGCCACCAACACCTCCTCGCTCAGCGTCACCGAGATCTCGGTCGCCACCCACCGGCCGAACCAGGTCATCGGAATCCACTTCTTCAACCCGGCACCGATCATGAAGCTGGTCGAGGTGATCCGTACGGTCGTCACCGAGCCCGAGGTGGTCGCCGACGTCGAGGCGCTCTGTGCCCGCCTCGGCAAGGTCGCCGTCACCATCAACGACCGGGCCGGCTTCATCGCCAACGCCCTGCTCTTCGGCTACCTCAACCGCGCGGTGGAGATGTTCGAGTCGCGGTACGCCAGCCGGGAGGACATCGACGCGGCGATGAAGCTCGGCTGTGGCCTGCCGATGGGGCCGCTGGCGTTGATGGACCTGATCGGCATCGACACCGCGTACGAGATCCTCGACACCATGTACCGCCGGGGTGGTCGGGACCGCCGGCACGCGCCGGTGCCGCTGATCAAGCAGATGGTCACGGCGGGGCTGCTGGGCCGCAAGTCCGGGCGGGGTTTCTACACCTACGAGAAGCCCGGGTCGCCGGTGGTCGTACCCGATGACCAGACGCCGCGTCCGACGGGCTCGGCTGTGGCCGACGGAGCACCGGCCATCGCCAAGGTCGGCGTGGTCGGCTCCGGGACGATGGCCACCGGCATCATCGAGGTCTTCGCCCGGGCCGGGTACGAGGTCGTCTCGGTGACCCGGGGTGCGGAGAAGTCCGCCAAGGTCTGCGAGGCGGTCAAGACCTCGCTGAACAAGGCGGTGGTACGCGGCAAGCTCACCGAGGACGAGCGGGATGCCGCACTGGGGCGGGTCAACTGGTCGGCCACCCTGGAGCACCTGGTCGACGTGGACCTGGTGGTCGAGGCCGTGATCGAGGAGTTGAGCGTCAAGAAGGCGCTCTTCGCCAGCCTCGACGAGATCTGCAAGCCGGGTGTGGTGCTGGCCACCACGACCTCGTCACTGCCGGTCATCGACCTCGCCATGGCCACCCAGCGTCCGGCGCACGTGGTGGGTCTGCACTTCTTCAACCCCGCCCCGATCATGCCGCTGGTCGAGGTGGTCCGCACCATCCGTACGTCCGAGGAGACCGTGGCCGCCGCCCGGGCCGTCTGTGTGGCGCTCGGCAAGACCGCGGTGGTCTGCGCCGACCGGTCCGGCTTCGTGGTCAACGCGCTGCTCTTCCCGTACCTCAACGACGCGGTGAAGATGCTGGAGGCGAACTACTCCACGGCCGACGGCATCGACCACGCAATGAAGCTCGGTTGCGGCTACCCGATGGGTCCGTTCGAACTGCTCGACCAGGTCGGGCTGGACGTCTCACTCGCCATCCAGCAGGAGCTCTACCTGGAGTCACGGGAGCCCGGGTTCGCACCGGCACCGCTGCTGGAGCACCTGGTGACGGCCGGCTACCTGGGACGTAAGGCCGGCCGGGGGTTCCGCGACCACACCAACCGCTGAGCGGTCCGACGCCACACCCGCATCGAGAACCGGCGGCACGATCCGTACGGATCGTGCCGCCAGCTTTCTCCAGCCGTGGAGAGCGCTCGGACCGGTACGCCAGTCACGCCTTGCGGGTGATCGTCACCGCCGCCCTGCTGGTCCGGCCGTGCTCGGTCAACTGGTAGACCAACCGGTCACTGCTGGCAGTGGTGGCGAGCGGTGTGTAGATCACCTGCCGGTCCCTGGTCAGCTGGACCGTGCCGTGCCGTGGTTGGGTGACGATGCTGATCGTCGCCTCGGCGGTGGCGTAGTCGTTCGCCAGTACGGCGATCCTCGTCCGCTTGAGACCGGTGACGGTCGACGTGTCCGCGACCGCTCGCGGCGACTCGACGAACCTGCCGTCGCCGGTGCCCAGGTAGTACCGGACCTGCCGGGTGTCCGGGTTGTCGATGACCAGGTCGGATCGGCTGTCGCGGTTGGCGTCGAGTACGTTGACCGACCAGTAGGTGTCGCCGGCCTCGGCCCGTTGGATGTGTGTGACCTGGCCGTCGTCACGGATCACGACCACCCCGCTGGCATAGTCGCCACAGCCTTCGATGTACGCGATGACCACGTCCATGGCGCCGTTACGGTCGAAGTCGGCCAGGCGGAACTGGGGCCAGCCGGAGCACCACTTCACCGGTCCGGGCACCAGTTGCCCGTTGGTGGTGTTGAGGTAGGTGGCGAAGCCCTGGCCCTGGTCGGTCCACTGATAGAGATCCAGTCGACCGTCCCCGTTGAAGTCGGCCAGGCCGACGTAGCTGGGCTGGTGGATGGCGTCGAAGCCGGCTGCCGGACGGTAGTTGCGCAGCACCAGCAGGTCGTGTTCGGACGTCGGTGGCCGTCCGGCGAACCAGGCCAGCACCAGCTCCGTCGTGCCGTCCCCGCCGAGATCGACCGCGACGCCCATGTCCGGACAGCTGATCGGGTCGGCCCCGGATTCCTGTAGATAGGTGTAGGTCTTTGCCGGCTGGTAGCCACTCGGGCGGCGGCCCAACTCGACCTTGACCACGCAGCTGTCCGGGGCCTTGACCCCGAGCGTTGCCCGGTCACGCAACCCGTCAGCGTTGAGGTCGCCGACTATCGGCTCACCGGCCCCGCCAGCCTGGGCGGGCAGAACCGCCCCACCTGCCACGGCCAGGATCGTCGTCGCGATCACCGTGGCGATGCGCTTCCCCCACATGCGCGCCTCCTCAAGCGTGCCTCGTCGTCCAGTCTCTGCGGCTGGCACTACTCGTGAGGTTAGAAGCGTTTTGTGGTTATCTAGCCCATTCTGACCGTGATCTGACAACTACAATTCCGGGATGCGCGTGGGAGCCCCGTACCCTTGGGAGACGTGAGCCCGCGTCGCAACCGCCCCCGCCCCGATGACGCTACGCCGATTTCCGGCGAACGGGCACGAAGAGGCGTGGAGTCCGTGCAGTCCTGGCGTGACGGTGAGTGGCAGGTACGCGGCATCTCCGGCGACGGGGCGGTCAAGACGTACCGTTGTCCCGGTTGTGATCAGGAGATCCGGCCGGGCGTGGCGCACGTGGTCGCCTGGCCGGCGGACGGTCGGGGTGATCTCACCGATCGCCGGCACTGGCACACCGGCTGCTGGCGGGCGCGGGACCGGCGACTGCCCAACGTCCAGCGTTCCCGCAACGCACCCCGGCACGGCTGACGTACCGTCAGGGATCTTTGTCACGGTGTTGCCGTCCCGGCTGACGCTGCCGGCGCCTCCGGGCGAGACTGGGACGGTGAGCACCCCCATCCGCGCCGCATCCATCCTTCCCGGGCGCCGGGAGGACATCGAACTGCACACCGCCGACGGGCTACGCCTGGTCGGTGAGCTGGCCCGACCGCTCGACCGGGACCCGGTGGGCACCCTGATCTGTCTGCACCCGCTGCCCACCCACGGCGGAATGATGGACAGCCACGTGTACCGCAAGGCCGCCTGGCGGTTGCCGGCCCTGGCCGACCTGGCTGTCCTGCGGTTCAACACCCGGGGGACCAGCAGCGTGCGCGGCACCAGCGAGGGGGAGTTCGACAACGGGGTCGGGGAACGGTTCGACGTGGCGGCGGCGATCGAGTACGCCGAGTTCGCCGAACTGCCTAACCTGTGGTTGCTCGGCTGGTCGTTCGGCACCGACCTGGCGCTACGGTACGGCTGCGACCCGGCCATCGCCGGGGCAATCCTGCTCTCGCCGCCACTGCGGTACTCCACCAGCGACGATCTTGCGGTGTGGGCCGAGACCGGTAAGCCGTTGACCGCGCTGGTGCCGGAGTTCGACGACTATCTGCGCCCGGAGGAGGCACGACAGCGGTTCGCGGCGATCCCGCAGGCCGAGGTGATCGGAGTGCCCGGGGCCAAGCACCTGTGGGTCGGCTACGCGGAGACGGTGCTCGACGAGGTGGTCCGCCGGGTCAACCCGTCGGTCCCGGTTCCGCTGCCGACCACCTGGGACGGTCCGATGGAGACCGGTGACTCCAGTGCGTACGCCGACCGTACGGTCGCCGCCTTCGCGGACCGTCCGGTTCCCGGCCCGGCGGCCGAGTAACCGACCGCTTGGGGTCAGCGATCGGCCGGCGTGACGATCTCCACGGGCGGCAGTTCGGACACCGGTGGCCAACCGGCCAGCCAGGTCCGGCGGGCCGCCCACACCCCGCGCCAGTAGCCGGCGCGACCGGTGAGCCGGGCCCCCGCCGCCCGGATGGCGATGCCGGTTGCCAGCAACAGCCGGCCGATCGCGGCCCGGGGCCGGGACCACCGTAGGCGCAGATAGGTCGTCTTGCCCTGCAACACCATGACCCGCTTACCCACGCTCGTCGACGACGCGCCCCCCACGTGCTTCACCTGTGCCCCGGGCACCAGCACCGGCCGCGCCCCGAGCAGGGTGGCCCGCAGGCAGAGGTCGATGTCCTCGCTGTACATGAAGTAGTCCGGGGCGAAGCCGGCCAACTCGGTGAAGAGCGACCGTTCGATCAGCAGCAGGCAGCCCGACGCGGCCGGCACCGGGCCGGGCCGTGACCGGTCCAGTCCGGGCAGCTCCTCCGGATTGCCGAGCCGTGACCGGCGGAACACGGTGGAGAGCCCGGCGGCGAAGCAGAGGTACCCCCACACCGAGGGCAGGGCGAAGACCGACCGCCCGTCGTCGGTGCCGTCCGCATGCAGCGTCCGGCCGGTGTAGACCCGGTGCTCGGGGTGGGTGCGGGCGTACGACACCAGCTCACCGAGGACGTCGTCGACCAGTTCGGTGTCCGGGTTGAGCAGCAGCAGCCACTCGCCACTGGCCCGGGCCGCGCCCACGTTGACCGCCCGGGCGAAGCCGACGTTGTGTGCGAGTCGTACCACCTGGGCGTCCGGGAACGCCGTGCTGACCGCATCTGCCGAGCCGTCCGTGGAGGCGTTGTCGACGACGATCACCTCGTACGGCACGGTCGGGCGGGACGCCCGCAGCATCGACAGCGCCCGCACGATCAGCTCCCGGGTCTGGTACGAGACGACGATCACGCTCACCACCGCCGCGCTCACCTGACGCCACCACCCGTCGTGGTCCGGCTGGAGTCGTCCCGTCCCCAGCTGGCCTGTGCGCCCGCGCGTCGGGCGGCGAACTCTGCCAACAGGGTGAGCGCCAGATAGCAGGCGGCTGCCGGAAGTAGCCACGGCCGGGGCAGCGCCACGTCGAACAGCCACGATGCGCCCCGGGTCGACGGAACCCCGTCGTTGGTGGTCCGGAGTGCCCGGTTGGCGGCGCGTACCCGGGCCAACCGGTGCAGCAGGTCCCGGGTACGCAGTGGGGTGGCGGAGACCGCTGCCGCGCTGGCCACCTCGGCGCGTTCCCCGACGGCGAAGAGCGAGTTCAGGAACAGATCGTCGGCGAAGGCGTCCGGGAACCGGTCGAAGCGGTCCCGGCCGGACCGGGAGACCGCGATCGCGCCCCGGCCGAAGAGCGTGTCCCGATAGACGGGCAGCCGGCGGTTGATCGTGTAGAAGGCGCGTACGAGCAGCGGTCGCCCGGCGGTGACCACCACCCGGCGCGGTGCGGCGGCCAGCAAGCCGGGGCGGCCATCGGGGGTCGGGGTGACCGCCGCGACCAGAGCCCGGGCACACGCGGTGCTCAGCTGGATGTCGGCGTCGAGATAGATCCTCGGGAACCCGGTCGCCAGCTCCTCACCCGCATTCAACGCGCTGGCCTTCGACGATGCCGGCAGTTCGAGTACCGTGACCCCACGGTAGGAGCGGGCGACGTCGGCGGTGGCGTCGGTGCACCCGTTGGGTACGACGACCACCTCGAACTCGCCCGGTGCGGCGTCCTCGAGCAGGGTGCGCAGGGTCTGGCCGAGCACCGCCTCCTCGTTGTGGGCCGGGATGACGACGCTGATCGGCCCCGGTCGCCCACCGGGATCCGTCGTCACCATGGGGCGTGCCCGGTCAGAGCCAGCCGGATCCGCCGCGCCGCGGTACGCCGCCGCAGCCGCCACCCCCGGTATTCCCGCAGGTCCAACGAGGCGGCCTGGACCACCCGGGCCGAGTGGCGCATCTGCTCGGTCCACTGCGAGACGGTGGTGACGCCGGTCTTGCGGGCCGACAGCGGGCGGCGGGCCATGAAGTCCTCGTCGGTACGGTAGATGGTGTTCGGGCTGCGGGGATCGTCCATGTGCTCCTCGTGCAGGAACGGGTGGTACCACCCGTTGACCCAGCCCAGCTGCGCGGCCCGTACGCACCAGTTGGAGAAGGACTCGTTCTCGCCGAGCTGGCCCGTCTGCCGGATCAGCTCGCGTTTGACCAGGTAGCCACTGCCCTGGACCCAGTGGTTGCGCAGCAGTTGGTGTCCGCCCGGATAGTCCGCCAGCTTCGCCGCGACGAGGGCCTCGTCGACGTCCTCGTCCGGGAACCGCCAGGTGCCGATGACGCCGAAGGTCGGGACGTCCTCGTGGGCCTGGCGTAGCGTCTCCAGCCAGCCGCTCTCCGGGAGGCAGTCGTCGTCCACCTTGCTCAGATAGGTGCCGGTCGCCTCCTGCCAGAGCCAGTTCGTCGGTCCGCGTAGGCCGGCGTTCACCGGGCTGTGCCGGAAACGGTGCACCCGGGGGTGGCCGAGGTGTTCCTCGACCGCTTCGAGGGTGGGCTGATCGCTGCCGTTGTGCCATACCCACACCCGGGTGTCGGGGGTGCAGGTATCGAGCAGGTGGGGTAGCGACAGCCGGACGTACTCCGGCCGGTCGTACGTGATCATCAGAATGTCGATGCCAGTGTCGATGCCAGTCACGTCGCCTCGCTCCGGTTGGACCGTTCCGCCCAGGTCACCCGCCACAGCGCACCGGCGAGCCCGAGAAGGAGATGCATGGTTAGGAAATAGGTGGAGAAGTAGAGCGCGTCGTAGGTGAAGGCGGTGACCGCGGCGACGCCGAGGGAGACCGCCAGCACGGCTGCGAGATCGCGGTCACGGGGGCTGGTGGAGAACCGGCGGACCCGTCCGGCTACGACGATGCCGGAGAGGAAGAACGCGGCCAGTCCGGTCACCCCGACGATCCCGGCGCTGACCAGCGTGACCAGCCACTGGTTGTCGAGCAGTTGGTACAGCTCGGGGAGCCAGGTGCCGACCCCGCGACCGAACCAGGGGCGTTCGCTGATGAAGGGGGCGACGTAGTCGTAGTCCTCCAGGCGACCCTGGACGCTGGGGTCGTTGTCCCCGGCGAAGATCAGTGCCCGCAGGGTGGCCAGTAGCCCTGGCCGGACGACCTGGATGACCGCCGCGAGGATGCCGCCGATCACGAGCACGTTGAACGTCGTCCGTAACGGCCACAGCATGATGAAGAAGAGGATGGCGGCGGTGAGGGCCAGCACCCCGGTACGGGACAGGGAGATCGGGATCACCCCGGCCTGGATGATCGCCAACGTGCCGTAGATCTGCCGGTTGCGCTGGCTCGACGAGAACCTCGCGTAGTGGATCGAGACCATCAACCCGATCACCATCAGCACGCTGAACTCGATGTAGTGGCCGGCGGTACCGGCGACCCGTACCAGGCCACCGCCGCCCCGGGCGTCGAACCCGATCAGTTCCCGCTGGAACATCAGCACCGGTGGCAGCTTGAGGTAGTTGGTCAGGTCGATCCGGAGCACGAACTGACTGAGCGCGAAGAACGCCATGCCGGTGGCGCACCAGGACAGCCAGCGGAGTACGTGGTCGATCCGCTGCCGGGTGAGCACACCGTCGGCCGCAGCCAGGAGTACGCCGCCGCCGGCGAGCGCAATCAGTATCGTACGGTGCGCACCATTGGCCTCCAAAGTGGACATTCCACGCGACTGGGCCGCGATGTAGGACGTGCCGATGGTGACCAGGTAGGCCGCGAGAGCCCAGCGCATCGGCTGTCGCCCACGGGTGGCCAGGGCCGGATGCAGCCGGCTCAGGGCCCACCAGACCAGCAGGCCGAGCCCCAGGGCGATGCCCGGCTTACCCAGTTCGCTGAGCGGCGGAAAGATCAGCCGCGAGGGCAGCAGGTAGGCCAGGATGATCGTGAGGACGAGGCCGGCCGTGGCGTCCGGGAAGTGGTGTACCGCAGGGGTGATTCCGTCGTAGACGGCGGTCGAGCGTCGCGTGGAGAGATAGGTCGGCACGTTGCCCGCTTTCTCAGCGCGTCGTCACGGCGTCGTCGAATCCTCGACTGGCCTGCGGATGGTGGTGAGCAGGACCGTGTCGTCGGCCTGGGGGTAGCGTCCCCGCTCCGCTGGGCCCTTCGGGCCGGTGCTGTCCCGGCCCGGAGGCAGCGACCCGTCCGGGCCCGCCAGGTTGGTGACGGGTAGCTGCTGGGTCACGTCGGCCGGCTGCTGGGGGTGGGCCACCGGATGGGAAGGTGCCATCGACGGGGCGTGGCCCGCCGGTTGGGGGGAGGGGCGCCGGGGGCGGACCGCCGCCTGGCCCGTGTTCCAGTTCAGCGGGGTCCGGCCACGGCGCTGGTCGTGCTGCTTGGCCGACGACCGACGGCGCTGGATGGCGTCGTAGGTGACCGCCGAGGCGGCGGCCAGCAGCACCCCGATCACCGCCACCACGATCTGCGCACGGAGCACGTTGGACCGGGACGGGACGATGTTCAGTCCCGGATCGAGCACCTCGATGGTGATCTGCTCACCGGCCCTGGGGTGATACTGCGCCTGCTGGCCCGCGACCGTCTCCTCGATCAGCTTGGTCACCGCCGTCACGGTCGCCAGTGCCGTGGCCCGGCTCGGCGCGGTGACCTCGATGGTCAGGATCGAACTGCGGTTGACGAGGCCGATCTCGTACCCCGGATCGCCGCCGGCGGCGACGATCTTCTGCCGGGCGTCGTGCGCGGAGACGGAGATCTGGACGGCCTGGGCCATCGCGTTCTCCCCGACCCGCAGCCACGGGTTGCCCGGCTGGGGCGTGGCGTTCGGTGCCTGTACCACCGGTGCGGTGGTGGGCGGGACGAGCAGGACCGCTGCCTCGGTCTTGTACTCGGGCTGGATCGAGGTGCCGAGTGCGAGTGCCGCGCCAAGGGTCAGGATGACCACCGGTGCCGTGACGTACCACCGCCGAAACATGAGCTTCAGCAGGTCAAGGAGGTCCATTGAAACGGCCCCTTCAATTGCGCGGGTTGAACTGTCGTCAGTGGGACCGGCCCGAGACCGGGCGTGCGGCAGCAACGTCGCTACTGTACGCGACCGACCTGTCACCAGTCCCGTTCCGTTCTAGCAGGTTGTCCCACAGTCGGATGTATGACTTGACCTGGTGGTCCCAGGCGAGTTGCTCGACGAAGCGCCGCCGACCGGCGATTCCCATGGCTGTCCGAGCCTGCTGGTCGCCGAGCAGCTGGTCGAGTGCCTTGGCGAATTCGTCGGGAGTTCCGGTCGGTACGTAGCTGGCGGCCGTGGCGGCGGTACGCCGGGTCTCCAACAGGTCGACCGCGACGACCGGTACGCCCCGGGCGACGTACTCCACCGTCTTCGCCATTGTGGACAGCTCGGCCATCCTGGTCGGCGGATCAGGCTGTAGTGCGATCGACGCCGACCGCAACAGGTCGTCGACCTCGTGGGCCTCCAGCCAACCGGTGAACCGGACGACGTCCGACAGGCCGCGCTCGGCGACGAGTTCACGCAGCTCGGGCAGGCAGTCCCCGTCCCCGGCGATCAGCAGCCGCCAGTCGTCGGCACTGCGCAGTCCGATGAGGCGTTCGGCGGCCAGTACGGCGATGTCCACATGGTCCTGCGGATTGATCACTCCGAGGTAGACGATGTGCTGGACCGGATCGGGCCGGTCGGGGTCGGAACCGACCGGTGCGCCGGTACGGGGTGCGGGCACGGTGACCGTCCCGACCTCCGCCAGCGTCGGCCCGTTACGGACCACCACGACCCGGTCCGGATCGCAGCCGCCCCGGCTGATGGCCAGATCCCGGTACGACTCGTTGGTGGACACCACGGCCGAGGCGCACCGCCAGGAGAGTTTCTCCAGCAGGCGCAGGGTGCGTAGCACGAGCGGATGGGGCCGCTCGGTCTTGCACTCGTACAGTTCCGGGCTCAGGTCGTGGTGGTCGAAGACGAAGGGGCGGCGCAGCATCCGCATCAGCAGCCCGACCACCCAGAAGATGTCCGGCGGGTTGCAGGCCTGTACCGCGTCGACCCGGTCGCGCAGCATGAGGCCGAGCAGCCGGGCGGTGACCGCGGTCAGCGCCCAGGCGAACTCGGCGGCGAAGGAGAGCACCCCGGACCCGGCCAGCGGCTGTGGGAACGAGTGGATGCGGGCGTCCGTGGTGCCGGGTACGACCTTCGGCCGTTCCGGACCGCGCGGGCAGATGACGCTGACCCGGTAGCCCGCCGCCTCCAGGGCCTGGCACTCCCGGATCACCCGACGGTCCCGTTCGACGGGCAGGTTGACCACCACGATGACGACATGC
Source organism: Micromonospora sonneratiae (assembly GCF_042679305.1). Classification (NCBI taxonomy): domain Bacteria; kingdom Bacillati; phylum Actinomycetota; class Actinomycetes; order Micromonosporales; family Micromonosporaceae; genus Micromonospora; species Micromonospora sonneratiae. The sequence goes on from NZ_JBHTMP010000031.1 coordinate 54,085, forward strand.
GGACGCCGGACGGCCATCAATCACTCCCATCGGGGCAGCTCGGACGAGGTTGTTTCGACGGATGGCCGCGAACGCACTGCGGGGTGCGGCCCGAATTCAGTGTGCCAAGGCGGCGACGTTGCCTCTCGGGGCAATGCCCTCCCGAGACATTGCTCTACCTGGGGCTGAGCGGCAAGGATGCTGATTCGCGAGTGTTGTCGGCATCTTTACATGGAATGATCCGGTCGGCCTATTGCTGTTCATTCGTTTGTCTAAATCTGCCGTCTTGCATGCACGGCGCGGGAGACCAGGCAAAGGTCAAGGCGTTGTTGAGCGTCGATGCGAGATCGTTCGGTGATCTTTCTTCACAATCCAGTGCCAGGAACGACATATCGCTTTCCGGTTACCGCCTGGTTAGCCTGTCCGTGCCGCCGTTGGCGGGCACCGGTGGCCGTGCGTGGGTCGCACCGACGCATGCGTTCCTGGAGGGTGGAATATGCGTTGGCGCCGTACCATCCGACTCGTTTCTGCGGTTGCCCTGCTGGCCAGCATCATCGTTCCGATGCGAGCTACGGCGGTGGCGGCGGTCACCCTGCCGAGCGGCTTTCAGGAGCAGATCGTCTTCACCGGCCTCAACCAGCCGACCAACATCGAGTTCTCGCCGGACGGACGGGTCTTCGTCGCGGAGAAGAACGGCCGCATCAAGATCTTCGACGACCTGGCGGACCCGACCCCGACGATCTTCGCCGATCTCTCCCGCGACGTGCACAACCAGTGGGACCGGGGACTGCTCGGACTGGCTCTGCACCCGAACTTCCCGAGCAGTCCGTACGTGTACGTGCTCTACACCTACGATGCGCCGCCCGGTCAGACCGCCCCGGTCTGGAACGACACCTGCGGCGACGCCAACAACGGGCGGTGTGTGGTCACCGGTCGACTCTCCCGCCTGCGGGCCAGCGGCGACGTGATGACCGGCGAAGAGCAGGTGCTGATCCACGACTGGTGCCAGCAGTACCCCAGCCACTCCATCGGTGACCTGGGCTTCGGCACCGACGGCATGCTGTACGTCAGCGCGGGCGACGGCGCGAGCTTCAGCGCCACCGACTACGGGCAGCTCGGCAACCCGATCAACCCGTGCGGTGATCCGCCCGGCGGCACGATGACCCCACCCACCGCCCAGGGCGGTGCGCTACGGGCCCAGGACCTACGCACCACCGGCGACCCGACCGGACTGGACGGCACCGTCCTGCGACTCGACCCGCAGACGGGGGCCGCCGCACCCGGCAACCCGTTGAGCGCCTCGCCCGACTTCAACACCCGTCGGATCGTCGGGCACGGCCTGCGCAACCCGTACCGGCTGGCCATCCGCCCCGACACCAACGAGGTGTGGCTGGGCGACGTCGGTTGGAGCACCTGGGAGGAGATCGACCGGGTGGTCGACCCGACCAGCGGGGTCACCAACTTCGGCTGGCCGTGCTACGAGGGCGCCGGCCGGATGTCGAGCTACGACAACGCCAACCTCAACCTCTGCGAGACGCTCTACAGCGGCGCCGGCCAGGTGGCGCCGCACTACACGTACCACCACAACGCGGCGGTGGTGCCGGGGGAGAACTGCGCCGCCGGCGGTGACGCGATATCCGGCCTGGCCTTCTATCCCCGTACCGGTGGGAACTACCCGGCGGCGTACGCCGGCGCGTTGTTCTTCGCGGACAACTCGCGTGGCTGCATCTGGGCGATGCGTCCGAGCACACCGGGCGGCCTGCCGTCGCCGACCAACATCGAGGCCTTCGGACAGGCCGCCGCCAGCCCGGTGGACCTGGCCATCGGCCCCGGTGACGAGCTCTACTACCTGGACCTCAGCGGCGGCACGGTCCGCCGGATCCGCTACTACCCGGGCAACCAGCCACCGGTCGCCCGGATCACCGCCGCGCCCACCAGCGGGACGGCACCGCTGACGGTGGCCTTCGACGGCACCACCTCGACGGACGCGGACCCCGCCGACGCCGGTCGGCTGACCTACAAGTGGGACTTCACCAACGACGGTACCGTCGACGCGACCACACCGACGGCCACCTTCACCTATCCCGACAACGGCAGCTTCACCGCGAAACTGACCGTCACCGACACCCTGGGGGTGACCGGAACGACGACGGTGGAGATCCAGCCCGGCAACAGCGCGCCCACCGCGGTGGTGGACAGCCCGACGGCGGACGTCCGCTGGCGGGTGGGGGACCGGATCACCTTCACCGGGCACGCCACCGACCCACAGCAGGGGACGTTGCCGCCGTCGAGACTGTCGTGGCGGTTGAGCATGCGGCACTGCGAGTCGGTGGAGAACTGCCACACCCATCCGTTGCTGGAGTGGACCGGAGTCGGGACCGGCTCGTTCGTGGCACCCGACCACGAGTACCCGTCCTATCTCCAGCTCGAGTTGACCGCCACCGACGACGAGGGGATGTCCAACACGGTCGTCCGGCGGCTGGACCCCGAGACGGTGGATCTCTCCTTCGCCACCGATCCGCCCGGCCTCCGGCTCAGCGTCGGTGCGTCGACCGCGACCACCCCGTTCACCCGTACGGTGATCGTCGGTTCCACCAACACGATCAGCGCGCCGAGTCCGCAGAGCGCCAACGCCCTCACCCACACCTTCGCCAACTGGTCCGACGGTGGGGACGGCACGCACGTGGTCACCGCTCCCGCGACGGCCACCACCTACACCGCGACCTACACCAGCGCCCCGGGCTGCGCCGACAGCTTCGGCTATATCTGTACGACGACCACCACCCGGCCGTTCGTACCGGCGGACGAGACGGTGCTGCCGATGACCGGTGACGACGTGGCCGCCCAGGTCACGTTGCCGTTCTCCTTCCCGCTGTACGGCCAGACGTACTCCACCGCCTGGGTGTCCAGCAACGGCTTCCTGTCCTTCGTGGAGCCCGAGGGCCCCTCCGCGATCAACACCCCGGTGCCGGACGTCAGCCGACCGAACGCGGCGATCTATCCGTTCTGGGACGACCTGGTGATCCGGGCGGACTCGACGATCCGGACGGCGCTCGTCGGCACCGGCGCGGACCGGCGGTTCGTTGTGGAGTGGCGCAACATCGGTCAGTACGGCTCGTCGTCGGCCCGGATCACGTTCTCGGTGGTCCTGACGCCGGACGGCGAGTTGACCTTCCACTATGCGGATATGAACACGAAGGGCCGGGAGCGGGGCGATTCGGCCACGGTCGGCATCGAGGACGCAACGGGCACGTTGGCCCTCAGCTACTCGACCAACCAGCCGAACCTGGTGAACGGTACGTCCGTGGTGTTTACCCCACCGGGTGCTTCGTAATTGTCGGCCGGTGATTTCCTGCCGTCGTGTTCCGGACCGCTGCGCAGCAGAATTGCGACAGTAGTCCGGGATGCGGCGGCAGTCGATTTACCGGACGTCAACCTCGCCGGTCGGGAGAATTGTCGAAGCGTCCTCGCGAATTCCCTGACTGCCTGCGCAAACTCCTGAATCCCCTTCGGGTCGACCGGTCATTGTCTCTTATGGGGCATTGAAGATGAGACTTTGTTGTGGTTCTCGCATTCTCGGATAGCATCGCGGGACACGCGCCGCCGTACGGATGGCGGAGTTGGCCGGGCGTACGGGGTGGGTGGCTACCTCCCCGGCCCCGGCATATCTACTGAATGGTCGTTAAGTTCGAGCCGGTTGGCTGACGTCGCACGGTCCGTGAATTGACAGTCTGTCCGTGCCCCGGCCCTGATCCTGTGACCAGGCAGTATGCGCCGATCTTCGAGCGGCGTGGAGTTGCGGGATGGGGGATGGCCATGTTGCGAAGAGTGCGGCGGGCACTGTCGTTGTCTCTGGCGTTTGTCCTCGGGGTGCCCATCGCGGCCGGGTTGACACCCGGTGACCCCGAGCCTGCCGTTGCGGCCGGGGTGCCGGCCGGCTTCACCCAGCAGGTGGTCTTCTCCGGCCTGACCAGACCGACCAAACTCGTCTTCTCCCCGGACGGTCGGGTCTTCGTGGGACAGAAGAACGGCATCATCAAGGTCTTTGACGGCCTGTCCGACACCACCGGCACGGTCTTCGCCGACCTCCGGTCGAATGTGTACGACTTCGAGGACCTGGGCCTGATCGGCCTCGCCCTGTCACCCAGCTTTCCCGCCGATCCCTGGGTGTACGTCAGCTACACCTACGACGGGCTGATCGATGGCGGCGCACCGACCTACCACGACACCTGTGCGGCCGTGGGCAGTTGCCCGGCCAGCAGCCGGGTCTCCCGGCTCCGGGCGGCCGGCAACGTGATGACCGGCACCGAACAGGTGCTGCTGCACGACTGGTGCCAGCAGATCGAGAGCCACTCGATCGGTGACCTCGCCTTCGGCCCGGACGGCGCGCTCTACGTCAGCGCCGGCGACGGGGCATCGGGCACCTTCACCGACTACGGCCAGGCGGGTAACCCGACGAACCCGTGTGGGGATCCGCCGTCGCCGGTCGGGGGCGCGATGACACCGCCGACCGCCGAGGGGGGCGCACTGCGCTCCCAGGACCTACGCACTCCGGCTGACCCGACCGGGCTCTCCGGCACGGTGATCCGGGTCGACCCGGCCACCGGTGCCGCCCTGCCGGACAACCCGATGGCCGACAGCACCGACGCCAACACCCGTCGGATCGTGGCGTACGGGCTGCGCAATCCGTACCGCTGGACGTTCCGGCCGGGCACCAACGAGATCTGGGCGGGCGACGTCGGATGGCGTACCTGGGAGGAGATCAACCGGATCCCCAACCCGGTCGCCGGCCCGGTACGCAACTACGGCTGGCCCTGCTACGAGGGGAACATCCGGCAGAACGGCTACCGGTCCGCCGGCCTACAGCTCTGCGACAGCCTCTACTCGGCCCCGGCCGGTACGGTGACCGCCCCCCACTACACGTACGCGCACAGCCAGGTCGTCTCGACCGGGGACGGTTGCCCGACGGGTGGTTCGTCACCGACGGGGGTGGCGTTCTATCCGAGCACCGGTGGCGGCTACCCCGAGGCGTACGCGGGGGCGATGTTCTTCGCCGACTACGCGCGCGGCTGTATCTGGGCGATGCGGGCCGGTGCCGACGGTCTGCCGAACCCGGCCGACATCGTCATCTTCACCGCCACCGCTGCCGGGCCGGTGGACCTGGTGATCGGCCCGGACAACGATCTCTACTACGTGGACCTGACCGGCGGCAGCGTACGCCGCTTCCACTACAGCTCCGGAAACCTGGCGCCGGTCGCGGCGGCCCGGGCCACGCCGATGTCGGGCAACGCTCCGCTGGTGGTCTCGTTCGACGCGTCCGAGTCGACCGATCCGGATGCCGGCGACATCCTGACCTACCAGTGGGACTTCACCGGCGACGGCACGTACGACGCCACCGGCGTCACCACGTCCCACACGTACGACGCGGTCGGTACCTACAACGCCAGACTGCGGGTGTCCGACATCGGCGGCCGGACCGACACCATGACCGTGCAGATCATGGTCGGTACGGGTGCGCCGGTACCGGTGATCGACTCACCGACCGCCGCACTGCACTGGGTCGTGGGTGACCGTGTCACCTATTCCGGCCATGCGATCGACCCGCAGGAGGGCGAACTGCCGCCGTCCGCGCTGTCCTGGCAGCTGATCAACCGGCACTGCACAGTTCCGGACAACTGCCACACCCACGTGGTGCAGGACGTCGCCGGGGTGGCATCCGGCTCGTTCCTGGCACCCGATCATGAATACCCGTCCCACCTCGAGTTGACGTTGACGGCCACCGACAGCGGCGGCCTGACCGGCAGTACGACGATGCGGCTGGACCCGCGTACGGTCAGCCTCACCCTGGCCAGCGAACCGAGCGGGTTGCAGCTCAACCTGAACGGCATCAACCTGACCACGCCGGCCGTCCGTGACGTCATCGTCGGCGCGACCACCACCATCAGTGCCCCGGATCCGCAGGCCTTCCAGACCTCCAGCTACAGCTTCAGCAACTGGTCGGACGGCGGTGCCCGGACCCACGTGGTGACCGCTCCGGCGACGCCGAGGACGTACACCGCGACCTTCGCCGGGTCCGCCGGCTGCGGGGACAGCTTCGGCTACACCTGTTCCACGCTGGCCGGCCTGCCGTTCGTACCGGCCGACCAGACGGTGCTGCCGTTGGCCGGGGACGAGGCGATCACCGAGATCGACCTGCCGTTCCCGGTCCCCTTCTACGGGCAGCACCACACCCGGGCGTGGGTGGACGTGAACGGTCGGATGTCGTTCCTGGATCCCGGTCGGTCCTGGGGGGTGAACACCCCGATACCAACACCGGAACCGGCCAACGCCGCGATCTATCCGTTCTGGGACGACCTGGTGGTACGCGCGGACTCGAGCATCCGTACCGCGGTGGTCGGTGTCGCGCCGTACCGGCAGTTCGTGGTGGAGTGGCGCAACATCGGGCTCTACGGGTCCTCGTCGGCACGGATCACGTTCGAGGTGGTCATTGGAGAGAACGGCGAGATCACCTACAACTACGCCGACCTGAACACCAAGGGCCGGGAGCGGGGCGACTCGGCCACGATCGGCATCGAGAACGCCGCCGGTACGGTCGCGACGCAGTTCTCCGTGAACCAGGCGGTACTGGCCAACGGGAAGGCCATCATCTTCACCCCACCCGAAGCGGAGTGAGATACAACCGGTGTCGGGTGGTACAGCCGGGGCTGCGGTTTTCGGCCCCGGCTGGTGGATGGTGTCGGGTGGTACAGCCGGGGCTGCGGTTTTCGGCCCCGGCTGGTGGGTTGTCGGGTCTGCTGTCGAGCAACCTGTCGAGCTGCCTCGTCTGTGCTTCCGCGGTTCCCCCGACGTGACCCGGACGATTCCCGTCCGCACCGCTGGTCGTACCCCTGCTCCCTGACCGCCGGTCCCCGGTGGCCCGACCATGCGCCATCCGGGCCGGATGGCGCTGCCGGGGTCCGTGTCGACGGAGCCGGTCACGACGGCTTGCCCCGTTCGTGCACCCAGCTCGACAGGCACCGGAACCATCCTCGTCGGGCCGTTCACCTGTCGACGGCAGCGTCCACAGGAACGGCAACGGCAACGGCGCGCGCCACCTGGTGACCTCACTTCTCGGTGGAGCGGGTGGCGGAGGCCTCGACCGAGTGGGCGCCAGCGGGGGTCCCGGTCGCCGCTCGGGTACGGCGCAGCCGCATCAGCCGGGGAGTCACCAGTTGGCGCAGTGGCCGGTCGGTGGACCAGAGCACTGCCGCAGCTACCAGGCCCGCTGCCGCGCCGACCACCAGCAGACGGGCCAGCGGACCGAGCTCGTCGACCCCGAGCCGGTCGGTGGCGAACGGCACCAGGGAGGCGGCCAGCGCGGCCAGGACCGCCGGCCCGGTGGGCGCGAGGAAGCGACCGATGGACGCCCTGGCCACCCGGTGCACGGTCACCCAGATCGAGGCGGCGTTGACGGTCAGCTGGATCGCGATCCCGGCCACGGCGACGGCTGTGGCCTGGCCGACCGGGTCGTCGCTGGTGATGAGGGCTCCGACGGCGGCCAGCGTCGCCACCCCGAGAAGGCCCCGGCTCCACAGGATCGCGGCCAGTTTCCCCGGCTGGCCGATCGCCTGCAACGCCGGGCCGAGCAGTACGCCGAAGACGTTGACCGCGCCGAAGACGCACAGCAGCTGTAGCGGAATCTCGGTGCCGGCCCACTGCGGACCCAGGAACTCCACCAGGGGTCGCGCCGTGGCCGCCAGCACGCCCAGCACCGGCAGGCCGGCGACCGCACCGAGGTGCTGCAACTGGACGAGGTGCGCGGCGAAGCGGGCCCGGTCCTGCTGGAGCCGGGACAACGACGAGAGCGACACCTGCTGGATCGACCGGACCGTGACGTCGACCAGCATGTCGGGCAGCCGGGCGGCCAACCGGTAGATGCCGGTGGCGACCGGGCCGAAGAAGATACCGGTGAAGAGGATGTCGGCCTTGGAGCTGATCAGCGACCCGAGGCCGGCGTTGGCTGCATGGGCGGAGAAGGCCCACAGTTCGCGGATCGCACCGAGCTTCGGCCGCCGGCTCGGTCGCCAGGGGCAGACCAGCCACAGTACGACGAGGCCAGCGACGGCATTGACCAGTTGCTGGCCGACCAGTGCCCAGATACCGGCACCGCCCAGCGCCAGGGCCAACCCGACGACGCCGCTCAGCACCGAGGCCAGCAGGGTCCGGATGGCGATCGACCGGAATTGCAGTTCGCGGCGGAGTATCGCCTCCGGCACGATGGACAGCCCCTGCACCAGTACCAGCGGGGAGAGGGCCAGGCACACCTCGGTCAGGTCGGGTGCCCGGTTGATCAACGCCCACAGCGGACTCACGGCGGCGGTGAGCAGGCCGACGCCGAGCCCGGCCAGCACCAGGACGACGAAGGCCGCGTCGAGGTGCTCGGCGGTGAGCTTGTCGCGCTGCACGATCGCGGCGACCAGCCCCTGCTGGATGAGGGTCTGCGCGAAGAGGATGAAGACGGTCGCCATGGCCAGGAGCCCGAACTCGCTGGGCCCCAGCAGCTTGGCCAGCAGGAACGTGACGATGACCGACGAGCCGATCCGGCCGGCGGTGACGACGTACGACCAGCCGATCGCCGAGCCGACCCGACCGGGTGCCGGGGTCGGCTGCGGACTGGTCACTGCGCCGGACGAGGCGCCCGTCACTAGAACGTGCCTCTCGAGGTGGCTGTCCGTACCCGCTGGGTCAGTTGGCGACGCCAGCGTCCGAGCAGCACCCGGACCCGGCGCGCCCACCAGGTGGCGAGGAACGCGGCGGCGGAACTGAGTCGGGTGGAGAGCCGGGGCTCCCCGGTGGACAGCATGCGCAGTGTCTCCACCAGCATGCGGAGTCGGGGGGCGCGGACCCGGGCACCCTGTTTGCCGTACCAGGCCAGGGCCGAGGCAGCGGAGCTGTCGGCCCCCTGCCAGGTGGACGCGCCGTGCATCCGGCGCTGGAACAACGGCTGGTCCACCTCGTGGATCTCACCGAGCCGGGCCACCTCGGCCAGCAGCGTGTAGTCGGAGGAGAGGTACGGCCGGATCATCCCGGTACGGCGCAGCGCGGAGAGCCGGAACACGCCGAAGTGGGCGTGACAGAGACTGATGTGCTGAGCCACCCCGGCCACCCGTCGCCAGGGCCGGTGGTCGCGCAGGTGCATGCCGTCGGCGTACGGACCGATCACCTCGCCCGCCTCGTCGATCAGCACGGTACGGGGATAGGCCAGCACCACCCGCTCCCCGGCGGCGTCGAGGGCGGCCACGCAGGTGCTGACGTACGACGGCAGGCAGACGTCGTCGTAGGCGACCCACTTGAACAACTCGCCCCGGGCCAGCTCGACGACGCGCGCGTAGTTGACGTGGCCGCCGAAGTTGCGCGGGTTGCGGTAGAGCCGGATGCGTGGATCGCGGGCGGCGTACCGCTGGCAGATCTCCCAGGTCCGGTCGGTCGAGGCGTTGTCGCTGATGATGATCTCGAAGTCGGAATGGTCCTGCGCCAGCAGGGCGTCCAGGCACCCTTCCAGATAGCGTTCGGCGTTGTAGAGGGGGACGCCGAGGCTGACCCGGGGCGTACCGGCCATCGATCCCTCCCGGTCAGGCAACGAGCAGTTCGGCCTCGACGCCGAGCGCCCGGAGCGCTGCGCCGATTTCATTACGATAAGCCGGGTTGGTGCTGATGACCGTGCGCGTGCCCAGCGTGGCGAGACTTTCCGGTGAAGTCACCCGGTGCCCGGTCACCGGCAGGTACCGGTCCCACTTGCGGGGGTTGACGTCGACCACCGCCGCGAGGCGGTTGTCCGGGTCGGCCAGGTGCAGGAACTGCACCCCGCGTGACCCGGCACCCCACAGGACCGGTCGGTCGTCGGCGGCCAACGCCCGGTCGATCACGGACCGCCAGCGCTCCCGCTCGGCCGCGTGCCGGCCGGCGAAGCCGGCGATCGAGTCGAGTTGACGGTCCCGGTCGGACAGTCCGGGAAGCGTGGTGAGGATGTCCTGGTCGGGGAGGTTGCAGGAGATTTCCACGTAACGGAACATCCCGGAGAACAGCGGGCCGGTCGCGACCACCTGCCATCCGGCCCGCTGCGCGATTCGGCACAGCGAGTATCCATCGAAGTAGGAGACGTGCGGGTAGATCACCTCCCAGCCGGCGGTGGCGAGGTCGTATGCGGCGTCCGGAACCTCCAGGTATCCGCGTACCGGCCGGTCCCCGGCCAACTCGCGCAGCCGGACCAGGAAGCCGTACGGGTCGGCGAGGTGCTCGAACCAGTGACGGGAGGTGACGAAGTCGAACGGCGGGGCATCGTCGTCCAGCGGTGCCGCGGCGCAGTGGAACTCCGCGCCGGACGGGTCCGGGCCGGTCGGTCCCGCGTACATCTGGTCGTAGCCGATTCCGCGGGCGCCGGCGACGTGGCACAGTTCGCGCAGGAACTCGCCCTGGCCGCAGCCGATGTCCAGCACGGTCGCGCCGCGCAACGGGTAGCGGGCGGCCAGGTGGTGGACCAGTTTGGTGGAGAACGACTGGAATGCCGGTGAGTGGTGCAGGTTGGTGTCCATTGTGGCGTCGTAGACCAGGGCATTTGGGTCAAAAGCGATGTTCCGTACGTAGCCGCAGTCGGGGCAGTACGCCAGCGACATGGTGCCCAGCGGCGAGGCCAGCGCCTCGTCCCGGCTGGCCCAGTGCACCCCGCAGAAGACCGGGATCTCACCCAGTTCGGCGAACGGCCTCAGGGGCTGGCCACCACAGGCGTCGCAGAACCGCAGAACGCCGACCCTGCGCCCCAGCGTCGCGGTCACGCCGGTGTCCCGGTCCAGCGCAGCCCGGCGTCGAGCCGTCCGGCGTCACGTAGCGCCTGGATCCGGCGTAGCCGCTGGTGCCGGGGGCCGGCGAAGTCAGCCAGGGCCAGTCCGTGCCGCTGGTAGGCCTCGACCAACTCCTCGATCCCCTTGCGGACCGTCCACCGGGGCTGGAACCCGGGCACCTCGGCCGCGATGCGGTCGCAGTTGACCCGGTAGTTTCGGGCGTCCGCCGACGCGCCACCGGCGAAGGTCACCGTCGAGCCGGGGACCACCTCGGCTACGAGTTCCGCGACGTCCCGGATCAGGTAGTTCTCGGTGCTGGACCCGACGTTGTACGCCCTGCCGTGCACCTGCTCCCGGGGCGCGTCGAGCAGCGCCAGGAACGCGGCGCAGATGTCCTCGGCGTGCACCAGTGGCCGCCAGGCGGAGCCGTCGGAGAGCAGCCGTACCTCGCCGGTGAGCAGTGCGTGTGCGGTCAGGTCGTTGACCACCAGGTCACCGCGTAACCGGGGCGAGAAGCCGTACGCGGTGGCGTTGCGCAGGAAGATCGGGGAGAAGTCGTCGTCGGCCAACTCGGCCAGCCCCTGCTCGGAGCGGACCTTGGAGTCGCCGTACGGGGTGACGGGAGCGAACCCGGCGTCCTCGGTCAGCGGTCGGTCGTCCAGCCCGGCCCCGTAGAGGCTGCACGAGGAGGAGAAGAGGAAGCGGGAAACGCCGGCCGCCTTCGCCGACCTGGCCAGGCGTAGCGTCGCCCGGTAGTTGATCTCGTAGGTCAGCTCGGGATCGAGGTTGCCGATCGGGTCGTTGCAGAGCGCCGCAAGATGGCAGACGGCGTCGAATCCGGCACAGTGCTCCGGGAGCACGTCGCGTAGATCGAGGCGCAATGTCGGAACCTCGGCCGGGGCCGGCCCGATCAGACAATCCGCAAAGAGATCGGTGTCGAGTCCGGTCACCTCGTGTCCGGCGGCCCGCAACATCGGGGTGAGCACGCTGCCGAGATATCCATGGTGGCCGGTCACGAGAACACGCACGTCGGGGCTCCCGGAATTTGGTCGGATTTGAGCAAGGCGATTTTATTGATGGGGCCGGAGTAGGGCCGGCTATTGTCGGACTTCTTACTTAACCCCCCGCCTTTCGGGTGGCCTGGCTAGCGTGACCGGAGCGCGCGGGCGGGACGCGGGCAGAACGATTCTTTCTCGGGGTGATCGGGCATGACCCTTGCCAAATGTCGACTGTGCGCCACGGGATTGACGGAAACCTTTGTCGACCTTGGCATGTCGCCACTGTGTGAAAGTTACCTGCCGGCGGATCGACTGGACAGCGCCGAGACGTTCTACCCCCTGCACGTGCGAATTTGTCCAGATTGCCTACTCGTGCAACTGCCGGCGTACGTCCCCGGCGAGGAGATCTTCTCCGACTACGCCTACTTCTCGTCCTACTCCGACTCCTGGGTGGCGCACGCCAGGCGGTACGCCGACACGATGATCGAAACTCTGGGGCTGGGAGCGGACAGTCTGGTCACGGAGGTGGCCAGCAACGACGGGTACCTGCTCCAGCACTTCGTCGCCCGGGGCGTACCGGTGCTCGGCATCGAACCGGCGGGCAACATCGCCGAGGTGGCCCGGGGCCGGGGGATCCGTACCGAGAGCCGGTTCCTGGGGGCGCAGACCGGTGCCGACCTGGCCGACCGGTACGGGCGGGCGGACCTGGTGGCCGGTAACAACGTCTACGCCCACGTCCCCGATCTGCTGGGCTTCACCGCCGGCCTGGCCGCGCTGGTCAAACCGTCCGGCCTGGTGACCCTGGAGTTCCCGCACCTGCTCCGGCTCATCGAACGCCGACAGTACGACACCATCTACCACGAGCACTACCAGTACCTGTCCCTGTTCACCGCGCAGCGGGCGCTGGCCACCGCCGAGCTGGTGGTCGTCGATGTCGAGGAACTCTCCTCGCATGGCGGGTCGCTGCGGGTGCACGCCCGGCCGTTGACCGGCGCGGGCGAACCATCGGGCAACGTCAAGTCGGTGCTGGAGGCGGAAGCCGAGGCCGGACTGCACACGGTGGCCGGGCACCGGGGCTTCGCCGACGCGGTCTTCAATATCAAGAAGGACCTGGTCGAGTTTCTGCTGACCGCTCGCGCCGAGGGGCGCCGGGTCGTCGGATACGGCGCACCGGGCAAGGGAAACACCCTGCTGAACCACTGCGGTATCCGTGCCGACCTGGTCGAGTACACGGTCGACCGGAGCCCGCACAAACAGGGCCTGTTCCTGCCCGGCACGCACATTCCCATTCATCCGCCGGAGCGGATCGAGCAGGACCGGCCGGACTACATCCTGGTGCTGCCCTGGAACCTCAGGACGGAGATCTCCACCCAACTCGACTACGTACGCCAGTGGGGCGCCCGGCTGGTCTTTCCGATCCCGGCACTGGAGATCGTCTGATGAAGGTCGTCCTGTTCTGCGGCGGCCTCGGTATGCGGATGCGGGAGGATGCCGCCTCCGCTCCGAAACCGATGGCCATGATCGGTGACCGGCCGCTGCTGTGGCACGTGATGCGGTACTACGCCCACTTCGGCCACGCGGAGTTCGTGCTCTGCCTCGGTTACGGTGCCGCAGCGGTCAAGGACTACTTCCTACGCTACGACGAAACGATCTCCAACGACTTCACCCTGACGATGGGCGTACGGGACGTACACCTCTTCTCCTCCGACATCACCAACTGGAACATCACCTTCATCGACACCGGGCTGCACGCGACCATCGGCGAGCGGCTGATGCGGATCCGCGAACACGTCGAGGACGATCCGTACTTCCTGGCCAACTACGCGGACACGCTCACCGACGCGCCGCTGCCGCAGATGATCGAGCGGTTCCGGGACAGTACGGCGACCGCCAGCCTGCTGGCCGTACCGGTGCAGTCGACCCATCACGTCATCGACATCGACGGGCACGACCAGGTGAGCCGGGTACGGCCGATCCGGGACCTGATGCAGTGGGAGAACGGCGGCTACTTCATCCTCCGCCCGGAGATCTTCGCCGAGTTGCGGACCGGCGAGGATCTGGTACCCCATGCGCTGGAGCGGCTGCTGCCGCAACGGCGGCTGATCGCGCAGCGGTACACCGGCTTCTGGCGGGCCGCCGACACGTTCAAGGACCGCGCGGAGTTGGAGCAGCTCTACCGGTCCGGCCGGTGTCCGTGGATGCTTTGGGACTCCAACCGGCACGGTGTGACCGCCGGTGCCGGCAGTGCCGCCATCCACGAGGTGGGTCAGTGACGACGCCACTGCGCCTGTCCGGGGTGCGGTCAGTGGTGCTGCTCGGGGCGCACCCGGACGACATCGAGATCGGGGCCGGTGGCCTGCTGCTGTCCCTGGCTGCCGCCGTCGACGGACTACGTGTCCACTATGTCCTGCTCACCGGTGCCCCCGACCGGCAGGCTGAGGCGCGTACGGCAGCCGCCGAGTTCCTGCCCGGTGCCCGGATCACCTTCGACCTGCACGGGCTGCCGGACGGCCGGGTGCCGGCCCGGTGGGAGCAGGCAAAGGGAATCGTGGACGCCGCAGCCGCCGCACTGGACGCGGACCTGGTCGTCGCGCCCGGCTCGGACGACGCCCACCAGGACCACCGCACGCTGGCCGAGCTGGTGCCCACGGCGTTCCGTCGGGCTCCGGTCCTGCAGTACGAGATTCCAAAGTGGGACGGGGACCTCGGGCGGCGCAACGTGTACCTGCCGCTGACCGAGGGCCGGGCACACCGGAAGGTGGAGTTACTCAACGCGTGTTTCCCGTCACAGAAAGTCCGTGACTGGTGGGACGATGAGACGTTCCTCGGGCTGGCCCGGCTGCGCGGCATGGAATGCCGGTCCCGGTACGCCGAGGCGTTCCGGTGCGAGAAAGCGGTGATCCAGCTATGACCACAACGACACTTTCGGCCTGCCTGTTCGGGGTGCCCGGGTCCGGCAACAACCTCGGGGTCGGTGCCCTGCGGGCCGCCACCCTGGCCGGTCTGCTGTCCAGGGAGCCACAGGCACGGGTGACCGTGTTCGACGACGGTTGGGGCCAGCGGCCCGGTCGGGCCTATGTGTCCGGTCGACCGGTCGCCATCTCCCTGGCCGGCGCGCGGCACTCCCGGCGCTACCACCGGCCCGAGTCCTACGTGAACATGCGGGTCTGCGCCGCCCTCGGCGGCCTCGGCAACGCCGGCCTGGCCCGGATCGACGCGGCCGACATGGTGCTCGACGTCAGCGGTGGGGACAGCTTCAGCGACATCTACGGTGAGCACCGGTTCCGGTCGGTGGCCTGGCCGAAGCGGCTGACCCTGCTCCGTGGCCGACCGCTGGTGCTGCTGCCACAGACGTACGGGCCGTTCCGGTCCGAGCGACTGCGGGCGGAGGCCGCCGCCCTGACCAGGGACGCGGCGATGGCCTGGGCCCGTGACCCGGAGAGCTTCCACGCCCTGGCCGAACTGCTCGGCCCCGACCTCGATCCGCAGCGGCACCGGGAAGGCGTCGACGTCGCCTTCGCGTTGGAGCCACGTGAACCCGACGGGCCGGCGTACGAGCGGCTGGCCAGGTGGTTCGCCGCCGCTCCCGGGCCGGTCGTCGGCATCAACATCAGTGGGTTGATGGTCCGGGCGGAGGGGATGGCCCGGTTCGGTCTCGCCGGTGACGGCGGTCAGGTGGCCCTACGGCTGTGCCAGCGGCTGCTCGACGAGCCGGACACCCGGTTGATCATCGTGCCGCACGTACGCAGCCAGGACGGCCCCGACGACGACGTGGCGGCCAGCCAGCGGTTGCGGGAGGCCCTGGCGGCCCGGCACGGGGACCGGGTCATGGTCGCCCCGACCGATCTGGACCAGCACCAGGCCAAGTGGGTCATCGCCCGTACCTCGTGGTTCTGTGGGATGCGGATGCACGCCACCATCGCCGCGCTCTCCTCTGCGGTGCCGGCGGCGAACATCGCCTACAGCCTGAAGGCGCGAGGCGTCTTCGCCAGCGTCGGACAGCAGCGGCACGTCGCCGACGCCCGACGGCTCGGCGACGACGAACTGCTGGAGACGCTCTGGTCGTCCTGGACGACGAGGGCCGAGACAGCTGTCGAACTGGCCGAGCGCGTGCCGGTGGCCATCCGGCGGGCAGCCGGACAGATGGACGAGATCGTCGCCCTGGGGCGGGCGGAACATGCTGGCCGTACCACGGCCAGAGCACACTATTGATCATTACTGCGGGAGCACACTGATGGTCCGACCCCGGACGGTGTACGACGTCGCCACGAACAAGCTCTGCACCGGATGCGGGGTGTGCGCCTATCTGGCGCCCGACGAGGTCCGGATGGCCGATGTGCTCGACTACGGCCGCCGCCCACTGCCGGTGATCCCGGTACAGCCCACCCGCGCCAGCCGGGAAACCAGCCCGGGTCCGACCGCCGGCCCGACCCCGGCTGACCGCCGGGCCCCGGTCGACCGCCCGGGCCCGACCACGGGTACGGGGGCGGCTGCCGCGCTGAAGTGCTGCCCCGGGGTGCGGCTGGAACACGAGACCAGCACCCCGGCACCGGGGGAGATCCCGGAACTGCGGGCCGCCTGGGGGCCGGTCCGGGCCATCTGGGAGGGCTACGCCGCCGATCCGGAGATCCGGTTCGCCGGGTCGAGTGGGGGAGTGGCCACCGCACTTGCCGCGTACTGCCTGGAACAGGAGGGGATGGCCGGTGCGCTGCACATCGGTGCCCGGGCGGATGTGCCGTACCTCAACGAGACCCGGTTGTCCCGGGACCGGACGGCGCTGCTGGCCGGTGCCGGTTCCCGTTACGCGCCGGCCAGCCCGTGTGACCGGCTGGACCTGATCGAGTCGGCCGAGGCGCCCTGCGTCTTCATCGGCAAGCCGTGCGACGTGGCGGCGGTACGGATGGCCCGGCGGGTCCGGCCGGAACTGGATGCCCGGGTCGGTCTGACCATCGCGGTCTTCTGCGCCGGTACGCCGACCACCCGGGGAACCCTGGAGATGCTGGAGCGACTCGGCACGTCCGACCCGGACCGGGTGGCGTCGGTGCACTACCGGGGCAACGGCTGGCCCGGACGGGCCCGGGCCCAACTGGTCGACGATCCACCGGGTCAGGAACGGTCGCTCACCTACGAACAGTCGTGGGGCGAGATCCTGCAGAAGCACCGGCAGTGGCGCTGCTATCTGTGCGCCGACCACACCGGAGAGTTCGCCGACGTGGCGGTCGGTGACCCGTGGTACCGGCCGACCGGGGACGATCCCGGGCGCTCGCTGGTGCTGGCCCGTACCGAGCGGGGCGTACGCCTGGTCGAAGCGGCGATCGCGGCCGGCGCGTTGGTGCTGGAGCCGGTGGCGGCCCGGGTGCTGCCGGACTCCCAGCCCAACCTGTTGCGGGCCCGGGGCGCGGTCTGGGGTCGGCTGGTCAGCCTGCGGATGGCCGGTCTGATGACCCCCCGACTCAGGCACCTGCCGATGGCCGGCATGTGGTGGCGGGCGTTGTCGACCCGGGAGAAGCTCCAGTCGACCGCGGGCACCCTGCGCCGGATCCGGCGCAAGCGACTGCGCACGCCGGCCGACCTGACCCCGTACGAGCGTCAGCGGCGTACGGTCACCTGATCGGCACCGGCTGACCGTTGTCGAACCACACGTTGGTCAACCGGTCCCAGGTTATTCCCGGGTGGTTGGGCCGAGCGACCACACCGTATCGGTAGTCGCGGCCGTACTTGTTGTCGCGGATGACGACGTTCGACGCGGTCAGGTCGGTACGGATGCCGATCGAGTAGTTGCCGCCGTTGCAGTAGTTGCCCTCGAAGAGGAGGTTGTCCACCAGCGGAACGATGGTCGAGCCGATCATCAGACAGGCGTTCATCGGGTCCCGGGTGCTGGCGTTGTACGTGTCGAGCCGGTTGTGCCGTACGACGATGTCGGCGCCGCCCGTGGTCTGGAGCGAGTCGTTGTGTGAGTTGCCCACCCGGGTCAGGTCGTGGATCCAGGAGTCGACGACGTTGGTGCGGTCGCCGAGCCGGGGTCCGTCACCGACACTGTGGATGTTGACCCGGCGGAGTGTGTAGTCGGCGCAGCACACCGCGGTCGATCCCTTCCGGTTGCCGTTGATCTCGACGTCCTCGACTACCAGGTTCCTGGCGGTCGGGTACGTACGGAGGGCGTAGACCGTGCTGGTGCAACTGATCCGCGACTTCCTGATGATGACGTTGCGGGCGTAGACGTTGACGCATCCGTTGATGTTGAGCCCGGAGACGATCTGCCCGTCCTTGCGCAGGTTGAGCGAGCCGGAGTCCCTCAACGGGGTGCCTGGCGGCACACCGGTGGTGGTCGGGCCGGGCCAGTAGCTCAACGGGGTGGGCGGGGCCTGCGGCTGTGGGCTGGCCGGTCCGCCCGTGCCGGACGGGGTGGGCGTCGGGACGGTGTCGGGGTTGAGCGTGCCGGTGCCGGTCGGGTACGGCCTGCCGTCCTGCCGGGAGTTGGTGATGGTGGCCGGCGCGTTCGGGCCGTACACGAACGGGTGACGGCAGCCGAAGGTGTTGACCCGGGTCGCCGAGTAGTGGCCGGGGACTATTCCGTCGGTCTCCCGGGTGGTGCAGTGCAGGTCGGAGTCAGTGACGACCGCGCCGGTGAATCCGGCCCGTACGGTGATGACCGCGGTTCCGCCGGCCCGGACCGTCATCCGTTGGAGGGTGACGTTGTTCGCCGCGATGACGATCGGTCGGTCGACGGTCTGACCGCTGACCACGGTGCCGGCTTTGTCGATCACCATCGGTGCGTCCTCGGACCCGGGCCCCCGCAGCAGCAGGTAGGCGGCTCCGGTGGTGGCTACGAGGCCGAGGCCGACACCGCCGGCGATCAACCGACGTCGGCTGAGCCAGGTCGTTCGCCAGTTGGCCGGTGGTGGATCGACCGGAGCCGGGGGGTTGGTGTCGGACATGATTCCCCCTCGCAGAGGTCGACTTCCGCCGGGGCGGAGCCCACCTACCGCGGCTCCAACCTGGTCCGCCCACCCGGAGTGGATGTCGCCCGTGCTGCCGAGTCACCACTCGGAACGGGTCGCGAGGTTGGTCAGTCGACGTTGCCTGCCGCCCCGTACAACTTGGATGTTACAAGGCGTACCGAACGCGTTACATACTTCGATCTGACAGATTTCGGACAGATGCGGATTATTGGTCAACGTTGCTGCTGTCGGGGTAGCACCACCTCACGCAGAATCAACTGGACCGCGGCCACCGCGGGTATGGCCACCAGGGCACCGATGACACCGAAGAGCGCGACGCCCATGAGCGCCGCGACGATGGCCGCCACGTCGTTCACCTTCACCGAGCGTCGCATGATCTTGGGGTAGATGAGGTAGTTCTCCACCTGCTGGTAGACGATGAAGAACACCACGCAGGCGATGCCGACCTGGATGTCGGAGGCGAAGCCGACCAGGCTGACGATCACCGCGCCGAGGGTCGCGCCGATCTGCGGAATCAGGTCACAGACGGCCACCACGACGGCCAGCGCGAACGGATAGGCCAGCCCGACGACGACCGAGAAGACGAACGCGGACACGCCGGCCAGCACCGCGATGAACAGCGCCCCGACCATGTAGGCGCCGACCTTGGTGAGGATCTCGTCGCCGATCAGGCGTACCCGGTCCCGCCGGGAGGCGGGCACCAGGGCGTACGCGAGATCCTTCATCCGGTCGAAGGCGGACATGAAGTAGATCGTCAGGACCAGTACGGTCAGCACATTGAAGATCGTGCCGAAGATGAACCGGGCACCCCCGAACACGCCGCCCAGTGCCTGCCCGATCGTCTGGGCGTTGGCTGCGGACTCGACCCGTTCCATCAGGTGGTAGCGCTCGACCAGATGGTTGATCGTTTCGTTGCGTCGCAGTTCCTCGAGGTAGGCGGGGAGTTGGTCGATGAACTGCCCGGACTGCGTCACGATGGGGGGCACCAGGGCGAACAGCCCGCCGCAGAGCAACAGCACCACGGTCAGAGCGACCGTGGCGACGGCCAGGGCGTGGGGCAGCCCCCACGCCCGCAGTCGGACGACGGCGGGATTGAGCCCGATCGCGAGGAACAACCCGGTGAAGACCAGGACCAGAATGGACGCCGCATTGCGTACGGCGAGGAAGGCCGTGTAGGCCAGCAGCACGCCCAGTGCGCCGGTGAAGCCGATCAGGAACGGGTTACGGCGCAGGGGCCGGCCGGGCTCACCGAAGCGGCCATGCTCACCGAAGTGACCGGGCGGCACGTCCTCGGTGGGGGTTGTCGGCTCGGCCGGGCCGCTGCCCCCGGTGTCCCTGCGAGCCCCGGTGTCGTTGCGAGCCGTGTCCCTGCGAGCCCCGGTGTCGTTGCGGCCCCCGGTGTCCCTGCGGGCCGCCGCCGTTGCCGGCGCGGGCGGGTTCTCCTCAGGCACCGACTTCTCGTCCGTCACCGGACCCTCCCGACGGTCTGGCCCTGCCGGATGCCGTGCCGACCCGCGCCATGGAACCGGCGACAGGACGGCCAGTGGCACCGTGTCGCCGAGACCGGAGGCGACCACCGGGCGCGGGGCTACCGATTCGGAGGTTAGTCGGCTGGAATACCGTCGGCCAGTCCCGGGTCAGCGAACCCCGGTGCAGGTCACTCGGATTCGATGCTGACCTTCTCTGCCTTGGCGCCCCGGTCCTTGGTCGTGCCCTTCGCGCGCTTGCCGGACGGGTCGCTGGAGCCCGCGACGGTGGACTTGACCGCATCCCGTCCGGCTTCGACCGGGGCGGAGACGGTGACCGGCTGGCCGTCGTCGGTCGTCGCGGCGGCCACCGGCTCGGTGGCGGTGGTCCCCTCGACCGGGGGACTGGCCGGCTCGGCCGGGACCTGCCCGTCGGGCAGCTTTCCGCCCTCGGCGGCCAACTGCTTGCGCAGCTGTGCCAGGTGCCGCTCGATCTGATCGGATTCCTGCCGGAACTTCCAGGCTTCCTGGCGGATGTCGGCCAGCGTCTGCTGCGCCTTGGCGATCTCCTGCATCACCTCGGCCAACTGTTGCCGCCCGGCTACCGCCTCCTGCTGGGTGGTGGCGAGGTGCTGCTGGGTGGTGGCCAACGCCTGCTGCGCCGTTGCGGCGTACTCCTCGTACTGTCGCTTGGCCACCGACACGTGCTCGTCGGCCTGTCGGCGGATCTCCTCGGCATCGTGCTCGGCCTGCCGGCTGATCTCGGCTGCGGCCACCGTTGCCTGCTGCCGGACCTCCTCCGCCTCCTGCTCGGCCTGCTGGCGAACGCCGGTTGCGTACTCGTCGGCCTGCTGGCGGACGCCATTGGCGTACTCGTCGGCCTGCTGGCGCAGCTCCACGGCTTCCTGCTCGGCCTCTGCCCGCTTCGCCAGGTACTGCTGTTCGAGGCCGTCGCGCCACTGGGTGAACTCCCGCTCCACGGCGGTCCGACGCTCGGTGATCTCCTGCTCGCTGGCGGCCTGGCGCTGGTTGATCTCCTGCTCGACCCGGCTGCGCCAGGCGCTCAGCTCCTGCTGGGTCTGGGCCCGGGCCTGCTGGACGTACGCCTCGGTCTCCGTGCGCATGCGCTGTACGTACGCCTCGGTCTCCGACCGGGCCCGCCGGCCCGCCTCGGTGGCCTGGTCGGTGATCCGCTTGGCCTCCTGCTGGGCCTTGGCGTGAGCGGCCTGGCCGGCTTCGCGTAGCTGGGCGACCTCCTGCTGGACCTTGGCATGGGCGGCCTGGCCGGCTTCGCGTAGCTGGGCGACCTCCTGCTGCACCCTCGCCTGCTCCGCCTTGGCCGCCTCGTGGATCTGGACGGCCTCCTGCTTGGCCTTGGCGTGGGCGGCCCGTCCGGCCTCCATCAGCTGGTTGGCTTCCGCGACGGCCTTGGCGTGGGCGGCCTCACCGGCGTCCCGCAGGCGGGCGGCCTCGTCGGCGGCGGCGGCCACGGTCGCCTCGGCCTCGGCCCGCCGAGCCGCGTTGGCCCGGTCCTCCTCCTCGCGGCGTGCGGCGAGTGCGATCTCGAAGTCGCGTAGCGCGGTGGCGGCCTGTTCCCGGGCGTCGGCCAGCAGTTGCTCCGCCTCGCCCCGCCTGACTTCGATCTCCTGCATGGCGCTGGCCTGGATCGCCTCGGCCTGCTCCTCGGCGAGGACGAGGATCTGTTCGACGCGGGGCCCGAGGTGTCGGAACGAGGCCCGATCGACCACGCCGACCTGACGACGTACGTTGGCCAGGTCGCGCTGTAGTACCTCTACCTGGCCCGCCAACTTGTGGATCTGGGTGTACGCCTGCTCACGCTCGGCAGCCAGCGTGGCGATCTCGTGCTCGGCCCGAGCGACGTACCGGTCCACCTGTCGTTTTTCGTAGCCCCGAAAGGCTGGCTCGAAGCTTGGCTCCGTAGCCACGTCTCCGCCAAGAGCGAACAGTTCCTCGCCGTGCGACATGTTCCCATCCTCACACGCATCGTCAGGATCCGCGGCAATACGGACCGCGCTGACGACGCCTACTTCACGCCCGGGTGCGGGTCGGATCTGAAGGATTCCAGCCCAGACAGTATGCGGGGCCGCACCCAGTTTCTCCGGTGTGGCCCCGCATCACCCACTTATGCCCCGCTTGGTAGCACGTGCCCAGCCGGTCATACCGGACACGATCAAATGCGTGTCGATGGTCGTCAGGAAGCGTCAGCCGTTGCCCGTTCGTCAGACTCGTCCTTGTCGGACTTCTTGTCGTCGGACGCTGCCGCGCCGACCGTCGGGACGATGCCAGCCAGGCCGGACAGCATCTGGCCGAGCTGAGCGGTGACCGCGTTCTTCTGCCGGGTGAGGTCCTCGACCTCGCGTCGGGCCGTCTGTAGGGCCAGGTCGGCCTCGGTACGGGCCTCGCTCAGCAGGCGCTGCGCCTCGGTACGGGCCTCGTTGACGGTCTTGTCCGCCAAGGCCTTCGCCTTGTCCACCGTCTCAGCGGCGGTCCGCTCGGACTCGACCCGGCGCGCCTCGGCCCGCTGCTCGATCTCCTTGGCCCGGTCCTGGGCGACCCGGGCCCGCTGCTCGGCTTCGCCGACCAGCTTCTGGGTCTGCGCCACCTGGGCGGCGTGCCGCTCGGACTCCTCCCGCTCGGCCTTCTCCCGGCGCTCGGCGAGTTGCAGTTCCAGTGCCTGTAGATCCTTGTCCCGCTTGTCCCGGGCGTCGGTGAGCAGCTTGGTCGCCTCGGCGCGCTTCTCCTCGGCCTCGCGGGCGGCCTTGGCGCGCTGCTGGGTGATCTCCCGCTCGGCGGTGGCCCGCAACGTCGCCACCTCGCGCTCGACCGTCGACTTCAGTTCGGCCACCTCGTGCGCGGTCACCGTACGCAGTTGCTTGGTTTCCCGCTCGGCGTCGGCGCGCAGGGTGTCCGCCTCGCGGCGGGCCTGTACCCGTACCTCGGCCGCCTCCCGCTCGGCGGCGGTACGGACGCTGCCCGCCTCCCGCTCGGCGGTGGCCTTCATCGCCGCAGCCTCGGCCCGCGCCTTGTCGGTGATCTCCCGCGCTTCCAGCCGTGCGGCGGAGAGGATCCCCTCCGACTCCCGCTTGGCCTCACCGCGGTGGTCGTTGGCCTGCTCCTCAGCCAGCCGGAGGATCTGCTCGACCCGGGTGCCCAGTCCGGACAGCGTGGGTCGGTTGTTCTCCTCGAGCTGCTTGTTGGTGTCGGTGAGCTTCTGTTCCACCGAGCTGAGGCGCTGCTCGGCCTGCCGGAGCCGTCGCTGCGCGTCGTTCATGCGCTGCTCAGCCTCGCCACGGGCCTGCTCGGACTGGGTGAGGGCGGCGGTGAGCCGGCCGAGGAAGTCGTCGACCTGGGCCCGGTCGTAGCCGCGCAGGACGACGGTGAAGTCGGGCTGCGAGTTCGCGTTATCGAAGAACGCAAGAGGGGAGGACTGCTGCTGGGGCATTGGGACATACTGGCAGACGTACCAGGGTGGTTCGCAAGAGCCGGAGGGCCGGGTTGGTCCTGTTTACCTGGTCGGCTCAACGGATGGCCCGCCGGCTGTGATCACTCACAGCCAGCGTGCCCAATTTCCGATCTTGACAGTTCCCGGCTGCCGCCGCGTCGGTGCGTAGCGGCACCATGGTCGCCGGTCGAGCGCGTGGCCGGCCCGCCTCGAAAGAACGACCAGCGAGCCTTCCAAAGAACCCGGACGGTCTTTTCCGCCAACGTTCATCTTGGTGGGTGAATCAACTACGGCGCCCGGGCGAAATCGCAATCCGTAACCGATGGAATGGTCGACTTCCGCTTGCGAACCGGCGCCCGGTGATGGCGATCACCAATCGGTGATGGCCCGGGGCCACGCCGGCCAGGTCCGGCGCGGCCGTGCTCAGCGCCCCCGGAAACGGTTGATGGCCGACTCGTGCTGCGCCCGTAGCTCGTGGTCACGTACGCCGAGGCCGTCGCTCGGGGCCAGGCAGCGCACGCCGACCTTGCCCTGGTGGGCGTTGCGGTGCACCTCGTACGCAGCGTCGCCGGTCTGTTCCAGGGGGAAGGTCCGGGACACGGTGGGATGGATCCGGCCCAGCGAGACCAGGCGGTTGGCCTGCCATGCCTCGTGGTAGTTGGCGAAGTGGCTGCCGACGATCCGTTTGAGGTTCATCCACAGGTAACGGTTGTCGAACTGGTGCTGGTAGCCACTGGTCGACGCGCAGGTGACCACGGTGCCACCACGCTTGGCGACGTAGACGCTCACCCCGAAGGTCTCCCGTCCGGGATGCTCGAAGACGATGTCCGGGTCCTCACCGCCGGTGAGCTCGCGGATCCGCTCACCGAAGCGGCGCCACTCGTCGGTGTCCTGGGTCTGCTCGTCCTTCCAGAACCGGAACCCCTCCGCGGCCCGGTCGATGACCAGTTCGGCCCCCATCCGTCGGCACAGCTCGGCCTTGTCGGGTGAGGACACCACGCAGACCGGGATCGCTCCGCCGTGCAGCGCGAGCTGGGTGGCGTAGCTGCCCAGGCCCCCGGAGGCGCCCCAGATCAGTACGACGTCGCCCTGTTTCATGTTGGCGCCGTGGTGGGAGACGAGCTGCCGGTAGGCGGTGGAGTTGACCAGCCCGGGGCTGGCCGCCTCCTCCCAGCTCAGGTGGCGGGGCTTGGGCATGAGCTGGTTGGCCTTGACGAGAGCGAGTTCGGCCAGCCCGCCGAAGTTGGTCTCGAATCCCCAGATCCGCTGCTGTGGATCGAGCATCGTGTCGTCGTGCCCGGCGGCGTCCTCCAGCTCGACCGACAGGCAGTGCGCGACCACCTCGTCGCCCGGGCGCCACCGGCTCACCCCGGGGCCGACCCGCAGTACGACGCCGGCGGCGTCGGAGCCGACCACGTGGTAGGGCAGGTCGTGCCGGCGGGTCAGGTCGGACAGCCGGCCGTAGCGGTTGAGGAACTTGAAGGTGGGCAGCGGCTCGAAGATGCTCGTCCACACGGTGTTGTAGTTGATGGCGCTGGCCATCACCGCCACCAGTGCCTCCCCCGGGCCGGGTTCCGGGGTGGGCACCTCCGCCAGGTGCAGCGATCGGCGGGGGTCACGGTCCCGGGTGGCCACCCCGTCGAACATGTTCGTCTCGTCGGCGCGTACGACCATCCCGCGGTAGGTCTCCGGGACGGGCAGTTGGGCGAGCTCCGCCAGCTGCCGGCCCGGGTCGGTGCGGCCTTCCGCCGCCATGATCGTTTCGAGGATTCTTCGCACGACCCAACTCCCGTTCGTCCGTGCCGATGGCATTGCCTGTGTCGTCCGACGCGCTGGGCGGGCCAGGATCGACGCAGGTAGCGCGCGTGTTCGCCGGAGGTTACTTAACGGTAGTTATGGAGGGAAGCTGTTTGTGAAAAACTGCATTGGTCGATGCGTGGAGCTGCGTGTCGATGCCGGTGGGCGAACCGATGCGCGCGCCAGGGACCCTGCGGCGGTGGCGAAGGTCCGGTGCGTCGGTATCGGATCAGCGGCGCGGAGGTTCCGTGCGCCGGTATCGGATCAGCGGCCGGCCAGCCGGGCGACGATCGGTGCCGCAGCGGCGAGGTTGCCGCCCAGGTGCAGATAGTTGACGCCGTACCGCTGACGGATCTCCTCCAGCCGGTCGACGCACTCGTCGACGGTTCCGTGCAGCACGGACGGTGAGGACGCCAACGCGGCCGGGGAGGCCAGCGCGGCGTGGCTGGACGTGGCACGGTGCTCGACGCCCCGGTGGGTCACCCGTACGTCGAACATGCGCAACTGGAACTCCAGCGCCCCCGGGTCCCGACCGGCGGCCGACGCGGCCGTACGGGCCCAGGCCACCTTGCGGTCCATCCGTTCCGGACTCATCTCGGCGACCGCGGTGCGCGGGTCCACGTCGGGTGCCAGTCGGGGGTTGATCCCGACGATGTCGGCGGTCCGACCGGCCAGTTCGAGGATCCGGCGGCTGCCCCCGCCGATCAGCAGCGGTGGGCGCGGGCGCTGCACCGGCTTGGGCAACCCGGCCAACCCGGTCAGCTGGTAGTGCCGGCCCACGAAGGTGACCGGCTTGTCGCCGAAGAGCGCCGAGATGACCTCTACCGACTCGGCCAGCCGGGCCACGCGTACGTCGGGTGGGTCGAACGGCAGCCCGGCCGCGTCGTGGTCGTCCCGCAGCCACCCGGCACCGAGGCCGACCTCCACCCGACCGCCGGAGAAGACGTCCAGGTTGGCCAGGGACTTGTGCAGCAGTACCGGGTGCCGGAAGTCGTTGCAGAAGACCATGCCGAGGACCCGTAGGCGGGTGGTGGCCTCGGCGGCGACCGTCATCGCCACCAGCGGGTCCATCGCCCAACCGCCGGTGAAGTGGTCCGACACCGACACCGAGCTGAAACCCAGGTCCTCGATCCGGCGGATCTCGTCGCGCCACCGGGCGACCGGCTGGGTGAGCGCCGGCATGGACGCGGTGAACCGGAACGGGCGTGGTGGAGTGGCGATGTCGTCCTCCCGAGGGGCCCGAGGGGTGGGTGATCCGCCCGACTGTATGGCGTGGTCGTCGGGTGGCGCGTCGTACGCGTCGTGCGGCGCAGGTCGGATTGGCGACAGCGCCCCGATGGCCCTTCCCGGGCGACCCGCCACGGCCCTACCGTGGCCTGCGGCTGAGATCCTTCCTCAGGAGGCCGCTATGACAGTGGTGTACTTCGACTCGCCAGTTTCCGACGATGAACGCCGAAGGAAGCTCTTCGGCGGCGACCTTTTCGTATATTCGCCGACTCCGGCATCGAAGGCGCTGGTCGCCTTCGCCCGGGAGATGGCCGAGGCGGCGTTCGCGCCGCACTTCCCGCCGGACGCGCAGCATCACCTGGCCGGCTCGGCCTACGTGGACGTGCTGGCCACGCTGAAGCCGGCCTTCATCAACCATCCACGCAGCAAGGAACTCGTCCGCGACATCCTGGTCGAGCTCGGCGTCGAACCGGAGCAGACCTACTTCGACGTTCCCCGGCTGCGCACCATGACCAGCGACTACCTCAACGCGGGGCTGACCCTGCAGTTCCATACGCACCGGGACACCTGGTTCTCCGCGCCGATGTCCCAGCTCAACTACTGGATGCCGATCTACGACGTGGAGGAGGCCAACGTGATGGCCTTCCACCCGCCGTACTTCGACGCGGCGGTGCGTAACAGCTCCCGGGACTACGACTACGCCCGGTGGGTCGCGTACGGTCGCACCTCCGCCGCCCAGCAGGTCGACGTGGAGACCCGTAAGCAGCCCGAACTGGAGGAGGAGATCAGCCGGGAACCGGACATCCGGGTGATCACCCCGCCGGGCGGCATCCTCATCTTCTCCGGTGCGCAACTGCACACCACCGTGCCGAACACGTCGGGCCGGACCCGCTTCTCGATCGACTTTCGGGTGGTCAACCGACGCGATGTCGAGGACCGGGTGGGTGCCCCCAACGTCGACTCGGAGTGCACAGGCACCACTCTCGGTGACTTCCTGCGGACCACGGACCTGGCGCAGTTGCCGGCGGAGTTGATCAGCTGAGGGGGTGGGAAGGGCCACTTCCTGTCGCATTCCGTGCGGGAAGGGCCCTTCCTGACAGCCGACTCAGCCCAGGCCGTCCGGCGCGGGCTCCACCAGTTCCACCAGTACGCCACCGGCGTCCTTCGGGTGGACGAAGTTGATCCGCGATCCGGCGGTGCCGCGCCTCGGTACGTCGTAGAGCAGGCGTACGCCGCGTTCCCGCAGGGCCGCGCTCGCGGCGTCCACGTCGGCGACGGTGTATGCCACCTGCTGTACGCCCGGGCCGTTACGGTCCAGGAACTTGGCGATCGTCGACTTCTCGGACAGCGGAGCCAGCAGTTGCAGGTAGCCACCGTCGCCGGTCGGCCCGACGGAGAGCATCGCCTCGCGTACGCCCTGTTCCTCGTTCGTCTCGACGTGTACGCAGCGCATCCCGAAGACCCGCTGGTAGAAGTCGATCGCCACGTCCAGATCGGCAACGGCGATTCCGACATGGTCGATTCGTCGTAGTCCGATCTCTGTGACATAGTCGGCAGAGGGCATGGCGGGGGAGTGGTCGGTCATGACGCTAGTCTGACCTAACAATCGTTAAGGTGTCTGATCAGTCCACCCCTCGGAGGCGAAAACTATGGCTTCGGTGATCGTCGGCGGCGCGCGTACCCCGATGGGACGGCTGCTGGGCAACCTCAAGGACCTCCCGGCAACCAAACTCGGTGCGATTGCGATCAAGGGTGCCCTGGACCGGGCCGGGATCGGTGCCGACCAGGTGCAATACGTGATCATGGGGCAGGTGCTCCAGGCCGGTGCGGGGCAGATCCCGGCCCGGCAGGCCGCCGTCGAGGCGGGTATCCCCATGTCGACCCCGGCACTGACCATCAACAAGGTCTGCCTCTCCGGCCTGGACGCGATCGCCCTGGCCGACCAGCTCATCCGGGCCGGCGAGTTCGACATCGTGGTGGCCGGCGGGATGGAGTCGATGACCAACGCCCCGCACCTGCTGATCGGTCAGCGGGACGGCTACAAGTACGGCGATGTGGTGATCAAGGACCACATGGCGCTCGACGGACTCACCGACGTGTACGACTGCTGCTCGATGGGCGAGGCGACCGAGCGGCACGGTGTCCGGCACGGCATCACCCGGACCGAGCAGGACGCCTTCGCGGCGACCAGCCACCAGCGGGCCGCCGCCGCGCAGAAGAACGGCGTCTTCGCCGAGGAGATCGTGCCGGTGTCGATCCCACGGCGTAAGGGCGACCCGGTCGTGATCACCGAGGACGAGGGCATCCGGCCCGACACCACGGTCGAGACGCTGAGCAAGCTGCGCCCGGCCTTCACCAAGGACGGGGCGATCACCGCCGGCAGCGCCTCCCCGATCTCCGACGGCGCCTGCGCCGTGGTGGTCATGAGCAAGGCGAAGGCGAAGGAACTGGGGCTGGAGTGGCTGGCCGAGATCGGCGCGCACGGCAACGTGGCCGGGCCGGACAACTCCCTGCACTCGCAGCCGTCCAACGCCATCGCCCACGCGCTGCGCAAGGGCGGGCTGACCATCTCCGACCTGGACCTGATCGAGATCAACGAGGCGTTCGCCGCGGTCGGTATCCAGTCCACCCGTGACCTCGGGATCAGCCCGGAGATCGTCAACGTCAACGGCGGAGCGATCGCGCTCGGCCACCCGATCGGCATGTCCGGCGCGCGGCTCGTGCTCAGCCTGGCGTACGAACTGAAGCGGCGGGGCGGTGGCACCGGCGCGGCGGCCCTGTGCGGCGGCGGTGGACAGGGCGACGCGCTGATCATCCACGTGCCGGGCGGCGAGCGCGCATAGTGGGCGAGGTTGGCACGAGCGCGCCGCCGGTGCGGCGCAGTCGGGACGTACCGCTGCTGGTCGAGCGGGCGCGGCAGGGCGACCCGCGGGCGGTGGCCCGGTTGATCACTCTGGTCGAGTCCGGTGACGAGGTGCTGCCGCAGGTCGCGGCGGCCCTTGCGCCGTACACCGGCAGGGCCCAGGTGGTGGGCCTGACCGGGTCGCCCGGTGTGGGTAAGTCGACGACGACCAACGAACTGGTCCGGGCGCTGCGGGCCCGGGGGCACCGGGTCGGGGTGCTGGCCGTCGACCCGTCCAGTCCGTTCACCGGTGGGGCCATCCTCGGTGACCGGGTCCGGATGCAGGACCACGCCACCGACCCGGGTGTCTACATCCGGTCCATGTCCAGCCGGGGCCACCTGGGTGGGCTGTCGGCAGCCACCCCGGCGGCCGTACGGGTGCTGGAGGGCGCCGGCTGCGACGTGGTGCTGGTCGAGACCGTGGGGGTCGGGCAGGCGGAGGTGGAGGTCGCCTCCCTGGCCGACACGACGCTGGTGCTGCTGGCCCCGGGGATGGGCGACGCGATCCAGGCGGTGAAGGCCGGCATCCTGGAGATCGCCGACATCTTCGTGGTCAACAAGGCCGACCGGGACGGTGCGGACGCCACGGTCCGCGACATCCAGGGGATGATCGCCCTGGGTGAGCGGGGGCCGGGCCAGTGGCGCCCACAGGTGGTACGCGCGGTGGCCGCCCGGGGTGAGGGCATCGACGACGTGGTCGCTGCCATCGACAAGCACCGCCGCTGGCTGGACGACCATGACGAACTGCGTCGACGCCGGGAGGCCCGGGCCGCCGCCGAGGTCGAGGCGATCGCGTTGGGCGTGCTGCGGGGGCGGATCGGCTCGCTGCGCGACGGTACGGCGTTGCCGGGCTTGGCGGCGCGGGTGGCCGACGGCACGCTCGATCCGTACGCCGCCGCCGAGGAACTGCTGGCCGGCCTCGGCTGAATGACTGTGGTTAGGAAGGGCCCCTTTCCATCGCTTCTTGCCTTGGAAGGGGCCCTTCCTTTCAGGCGTCCGCTGTCCAGGCTCGGGTGCGGTAGCGAAGATCATCGAGGCGGTGCCAGTGGGCTTCGACGGCCCGGTGGCCGGCTTTGGTGAGGCTGATCCAGGTCTGCGGGCGCTTGCCGGCGAACCGCTTGTCGATCTCGATCATGCCTGCGGTCTCCAGCTTTGCGAGATGGGCGGACAGGTTGCCCTTGGACAGGCCGGTGAGCCGCTGGAGGAACAGAAAGTCGGCTTCCTCGCAGGAGGCCAAGGCGGTGGTGATGGCGAGGCGGGCGGGCTCGTGGATGAGCTTGTCCAGACCGGCCAGCTCCTCGAACGGGCGGCTCACTGGCCCAGGGTACGGCGCAGCAGCAGGTGACTCCAGCCAGCCAGGACCGCGGTACCGGTGATGAAGGCGATGATCCAGTGCTCGGTGACCGACAGCGGATGGGGGCCGGCTGGACCGCCGAGCGGGAGCAGGCTCAGAACCGTTCCGGCGCAGCCGATGAGCAGCAGGGCCGGGGCGAGTGGACGCTCGAACCGGGCACCGGCGAGCGCCCCTACTGACAGGATCAGGGTTTCCAAGCTGACGGGCAGGTCTAGGTCGAGTGCGTGGACGAGGGCCGCCACCGTGAGAAGGCCGGTGACGGGCCACAGCAGCATGTGTTTGGCGCGGTGCTGGTGGCGCTGCCGCACCTGCCCGTAGGTTCGGCGGTAGTGAGCCACGGCAGCCAGCACCGCGAGCGCCGCCACCAGTGCGCCGGGAAGCAGCGTCCATCCGTTGACCCAACCGGCGGCCCAGCTCATGGCCAGGCCGCACCAGGCGATCGCCGGAAGCATGGCCAGGCCCTGCAGCATCTCGAAGTGTTCGGTGACGTAGCGGACCTGTGTCGAGTCGGTCATCGGCATCCTTCGTTCCATGCCATTTAACGTACAGATTCGCAAACTGGTTTGCAATGCGGACCGGTCTGTCGTGCGGTAGTTGCGGGTTCCAATCCGGACTGACCGCTTTCGACACCCTGGCCGAGGCGCTGCGGGCTGCCGTTGGGTCGCCTCTGGCTAGTACGCTCGCTCATCGCGGATGGCATCGGGGCAGGCTGTCGATCCGGTGCCGAGACCAGGGGAGAAGTGAGCAATGACCGAGGTTGTGGATAACGTGCCGGCCGCCGAGGACGCTCCGGCCGCACCTGCCGCCGTACCGACGGCCGCGCCGAGTGGAGCCGCCGTGCCGGGTGGCGCTGCGCAGGGGGCCACCGCCGTCTCCGAGGAAGTGGTGGAGAAGATCGCCGGTAGTGCGGCGCGGAAGGTGCCCGGCGTCGCTGACCTCGGCGGCGACGTGGCCCGGTTCTTCAACAGCGTGCTCGACCGCGTCGGCCTGGACAGTGTGGGGGACGCCCGGCGGGGGATCTCGGCCAAGGTCACCGGCACCAGCGCTGTGATCAACGTCGTGTTGGTGATCGCGGAGGGGCACGTCGTGGCCGAGGTGACCGAGGCGGTGCGCCGCGCCGTTGTCGCGGCGGTCCAGGGGTACGGCCTGGAGGTCACCGCGGTGAACGTCACGGTCGACGACATCGAGTTGGGGGCAGCTCCGAGCACCGAGGCCTGACGATTGCGTACGGGTACGGGTCGGTCCATGACCCGACCCGTACGTCGCGGCCGGGGCGCTGTCGGCGTGGCCACCCGACGTCCGGTTACCGCCCGGTACGAACTGACTTAGCGATCGTTCAGGAATGCCCTCTACACTCGACGACAGTCGAGGACTCGAGGAGGAGCCCCCCGGATGAACGCCGACGAGATCGCCGCCGGACGGGCGCGCTGGCAGGCCAGATACGATGCCGCGCGCAAGCGGGACGCCGACTTCACCACACTCTCGGGCCTGCCCGTCGAGCCCGTTTACGGCCCACCGGAGGGCACCGCCTATCCCGGGTTCGAGCGGATCGGCTGGCCCGGCGAATATCCGTACACCCGGGGTCTCCATCCGACCGGTTACCGGGGGCGGACCTGGACCATCCGGCAGTTCGCGGGCTTCGGTAACGCCCAGCAGACCAACGAGCGTTACAAGATGATCCTCGGCGCGGGCGGCGGCGGCCTCTCGGTCGCCTTCGACATGCCCACGCTGATGGGCCGCGACTCCGACGACCCACAGGCCCTGGGCGAGGTCGGTCACTGCGGCGTGGCCATCGACTCGGCCGCCGACATGGAGACCCTCTTCGCCGGCATCGACCTGGCCGGGGTGACCACGTCGATGACCATCTCCGGTCCGGCGGTGCCGGTCTTCTGCATGTACCTGGTGGCGGCCGAGCGGCAGGGGGCCGATCTGTCCACCCTGGACGGCACCCTGCAGACGGACATCTTCAAGGAGTACATCGCCCAGAAGGAGTGGCTCTTCGACCCCGAGCCGCACCTGCGGTTGATCGGCGACCTGATGGAGTACTGCGCCACCGAGATCCCCCGCTACAAGCCGCTCTCCGTCTCCGGCTACCACATCCGTGAGGCCGGCTCGACCGCCGCCCAGGAGTTGGCCTACACCCTCGCCGACGGCTTCGGCTACGTCGAACTGGGGCTGTCCCGTGGCCTGGACGTCAACGTCTTCGCCCCCGGCCTCAGCTTCTTCTTCGACTCGCACGTGGACTTCTTCGAGGAGATCGCGAAGTTCCGGGCGGCCCGGCGGATCTGGGCCCGCTGGCTCCGCGAGGTGTACGGCGCCACCAGCGAGAAGGCGCTCTGGCTGCGCTTCCACACGCAGACCGCCGGGGTGTCCCTGACCGCCCAGCAGCCGGTCAACAACGTGGTCCGTACGGCTGTGGAGGCGTTGGCGGCGGTGCTCGGCGGCACCAACTCGCTGCACACCAACGCGCTCGACGAGACCCTGGCCCTGCCCACCGACGAGTCCGCCGAGATCGCCCTGCGGACCCAGCAGGTGCTGATGGAGGAGACCGGGGTGACCAACGTGGCCGACCCGCTGGGCGGCTCGTGGTACGTCGAGGCGCTCACTGACAAGATCGAGGCCGAGGCGGAGGCCATCTTCGCCCGGATCCGTCAACTCGGCGGCGACGGGCCACACCAGATCGGGCCGATGACCTCCGGCATCCTGCGGGGAATCGAGGACGGCTGGTTCACCGGACAGATCGCCGAGGCGGCCTTCACCTACCAGCAGGCGCTGGAGAAGGGCGACAAGAAGATCGTCGGGGTCAACTGCCACACCGGCACGATCGCCAAGGATCTGGAGATCCTACGTATCTCGCACGAGGTGGAGTTGGAGCAGCGCCGGGTGCTGGCGGCCCGCAAGTCCGACCGGGACGGTGTCGCCGTCGAAGCGGCGCTGGCCCGGATGATCGAGGTGTCCCGGACCGGCGAGAACATGATCCCGGCCATGCTGGACGCGGTACGCGTCGAGGCGACACTGGGTGAGATCTGCGATGCCCTGCGTGGCGAGTGGGGTGTCTATCGGGAGCCGGCCCGGTTCTGACCGGCCGGCCCGGTGGTGTCCGGTTGGCGGGGGCGGCTGTCCGATGCGGGACCCCCCCCCCCGCCAGCTGCTGGCAGCGGCGCTGGTTGGTCTGGGTTGGCTGACGCGCGTGCAAGACTAGACAACCATGAGCGAACCACGGATCAACCCGTCGATCTTCACCCGCGGCGCGGTAGACCTCGGCGCGCTGCGCAGCGCCGCACCGACCCCTGCCCCCTCTGCTCCGGCCGCCCACGCCACGCCGGGCGGCGTACCGGCCGGTCCCGGTGCCCCACAGGCGGCTGGCGGAGTAGCCGTGATCGATGTCACGGAGGCAACCTTCCAGTCGGAGGTGCTGGAGCGGTCGATGACCACCCCCGTTGTCATCGACTTCTGGGCCGCCTGGTGTGAACCGTGCAAGCAGCTCTCCCCGGTGCTGGAACGGCTGGCCGAGGCAGACGGTGGCGCCTGGGTGCTCGCCAAGGTCGACGTAGAGAGCAATCCGCGCCTCGCCCAGATGTTCCGGGTGCAGAGCATCCCGATGGTCTACGCGGTGGTCGGTGGTCAGCCGGTGGACGCGTTCGCCGGGGTGGTCCCCGAGGCACAGCTGCGCCAGTGGCTCGATGCCGTGCTCAAGGCGGGCGGGGTGGTGATGGCCGCTCCGGAGGACCCGCGACTGGACGAGGCCGACGAGGCACTGATCAACGGCGACCTCGACGCGGCGGAGCAGGCGTACCGGAAGATCCTCGCGGAATCCCCCGCGGACGCGGTCGCGGAGGCGGGCCTCGCGCAGGTCGGGCTGGCTCGTCGGGTGGCCGGGGCCGATCCGGTGGCCGCTCTCGCCGCCGCGCAGGCCGCGCCGGACGACGTCGCGGCGCAACTGCTGGCCGCAGACGTCGAGGTGCTCAGTGGAGAGGCCGAGCAGGCGTACGCTCGTCTGGTCGACCTGGTCCGGCGTACCTCGGGCGAGGACCGTGAGGCGGCCCGGCAGCACCTGGTGTCCCTGTTCAAGATCGCTGGTTCCGACGATCCGGCGGTGGCCAGTGCTCGGCGGGCCCTCGCCAGAGCCCTGTTCTGACCAGCCGCCCATCGACTGACCCGACCCGACTACGAGAAGCGAGCCCGCCAGCCCCCACGGCCGCGACCAGGACAGGAGCCCATGATGCGCCGGATCGCTGTCCTCGACGCACCGTCCAACCTGGGGCTGCGCCCGCCCACCCTGTCCTCGGTGCCCGGCTGTGCCAAGGCACCGGGGGCGTTGCGCGACCATGACCTGGTCGCCCGGCTCGGTGCGCGGGATGCGGGCTGTCTCACCCCGCCGCGATACGACCCCGGCGACTGGCGCCCCGGCGACGGCGTCTGCCACGCCGGGGCGATCGCGGGATACTCGTGGTCGTTGGCGGAGCGGATCGGGACGATCGTCGACCAGGGAGAGTTCCCGGTGGTGCTGGGTGGGGACTGCTCGATCCTGCTCGGCTCGGCCCTGGCGATGAACCGGTTGGGCGAGACGATGGGCGGCCGGATCGGGCTGATCTTCGTGGACGGTCACTCCGACTTCCGGCACCCGGGTAACGCCTCGTACGTCGGTGCCGCCGCTGGCGAGGACCTTGCCCTGGTGACCGGCCGGGGACAGGCCGACCTGGCCGCGATCGAGGGCCGCCGGCCGTACTTCCGGGACATCGACGTGGTGGTGCTCGGTATCCGGGCCCAGGACGAGTACCGGCTGGACCTACAGGCCGCCGGCATCGTCACCCGGCCGGTGCCCACCCTGCGGGTCGAAGGCCCGGCCCGCAGCGCCCAGTGGGCCCGCGACCAGCTCTCCGACTGTGTCGGCTACTGGCTGCACGTCGACGTCGACGTGCTCGACCCGGCGGTGATGCCGGCCGTCGACGCTCCCGACCCCGGTGGGATCGCGTTCACCGAGTTGGAGCTGCTGATCGCCGGCCTGGTCGAGACGCCGCAGTGCCTCGGCATGGAACTCACCGTCTTCGACCCGGACTACGATCCGGACGGCGGGTACGCGGCTGAGATCGTCGCCACGCTGGTGGCCGGACTGGCCCCGGTCACGGCAGGCGACTCGGCGCCGCTGCGGCTACTGCCGGCGCAGTCGGCTGCCGCCCCGGGCCGGCGGGGGCTACGGGCG
>NZ_JBHTMP010000032.1:0-80195 GCF_042679305.1 Micromonospora sonneratiae
CGGGCCGACCCGGCGGGCCGGCCGGCTCCGGACCCCTCGATCCGGCGGTACGGCGGCGGCCGTTGCGCAGCCGTCGGCGGTGCCCACGGCGGCCGAGGAGGTATCCGGCCAGGTCACCGGCAAACACACCGAGTGCGCCGGTGGCGATGGTCAGCGGCAGGCTCAGCCCGCCGTACACGGTCAACGCGCCACCGGTGATCATTACCGCCTGGGTGGGGACGATCGGGACGAACACGTCGATTGCCAGTAGCCCGATCAGTGCCAGGTAGGCCCAGAGAGGTGACGCGATGTCCGTGAGGATCTCGGGCACGGGTGGTCACCTCGAACGGGTTCGGGATTGGCTGTCACCTCCAGCGTGACCGGCGGATTCACCCTGGTCCAGCTTGGCGGCGCCAGTGGTGACATCGGACACGTACGACCAGCAGGCTCGGGGTGAGCCTAGGTCCCGCCCCGGCCGGTGGCGAAACACGGGGTTCCGGCGCGTCACATGCGGCGTACCGTTGTCGGGGCGTGCTCCGTGGGGCGTACCGTTGTCGGGGCGTGTCCCCGGCACCTCAGGTTCCCCCCGGTGCTGACGTGCTGGGACGCCGTTGGGCCGCCGGCAGGTCCCGTGCCGGCGGCCCCCACTCCGAGATGGGGAAGGGCCCTTCCTGGCACCACAGCGGGAATACGGATGCGTCCCACAGCGGGCGGGCATAGCGTGGCCGGCATGCGCAGCGCAGCAGTCACGACGACGCCGGGACACCCCGGCGTGCTGCGCTGACGCGACAACCGTCAAGACCGGCCCCGGGCGATCCGCCCGGGGCCTCGTCGTTCTCCGGCCGTGGTCGCTCCGGGTGTACGACCCACGGGTAACGCCCCGACGGGTCGTACCCGAACGAGGAGCACGAAATGATCGACCACCGCAGGCTCGGTCGCGAGCTTGAGCTGTTCCACGCCGACCCGCTGTCCGGGGCCGGCCTGCCGATCTGGCTGCCCGCCGGGGCCGCAGCCCGGCACGCCGTCGAGGAGTACGTCCGGGAGTTGGAACGCCGGGCCGGCTACCAGCACGTCTACTCGCCGCCGCTGGGCAAGCGGGAGCTGTTCGAGCTGTCCGGGCATCTGGGCTACTTCGCCGACGACATGTTCCCGATCATGCGGCTCTCCGCCGACGACGAGTTCGTGCTGCGGCCGGCGCTCTGCCCGCACCATGCCCTGGTCTACCGGGCGCGGGGGCGGTCCTACCGGGAACTGCCGTTGCGCGTCGGTGAACTGGGCGGGATGTACCGGTCGGAGCGGTCCGGCGTACTCGGTGGGCTCAGCCGGGTACGGGCGATCTCCCTCAACGACGCGCACAACTTCTGCACCCTCGAACAGGTCGGCCGGGAGGTCGCCGAGATCCTCGACCTGATCCGGGCGGCGCACGCCGCGCTGGGCGTACGACCGGCCGGCTTCCGGCTGTCGCTGCGTGGAGCGGGGGAGAAGTACGTCGGCGACGACGCGATGTGGCGGCGGGCCGAGGATCTGCTCCGCGCAGCCCTGTCGGGGGTGCCGTACGTCGAGGCCGAAGGCGAGGCGGCGTTCTACGGCCCCAAGATCGACATCCAGATCCGGGACGCCGCCGGTCGCGAGTCGACCCTCTCCACCATCCAGCTCGACTTCGACAAGCCGGAGAAGTTCGACCTGTCCTATGTGGACCAACAAGGGGCGAGACGGCGTCCGGTGATGGTGCACCGCAGCCTGATCGGCAGCATGGAACGACTCTTCGCGTACCTCATCGAGGTGCACGCCGGAGCCTTCCCGGCCTGGTACGCCCCGGAGCAGGTGGTGGTGCTCCCGGTGGGGGCGGAGCAGTACGACGTGGCGCAGGCGTTCGCCCGCGACTGCCTGGCGGCGGGCCTGCGGGCCCGGTCGGCGCTGGACGGCTCGGTCGGCGCCCGGATCCGCGACGCTGCAGTACGGAAGGTGCCGTACGTGGCGGTGCTCGGTGCCCGGGAGGCGGCCGACGGCCGGGTGTCGTTGCGGCTGCGTGACGGCCGGAGCCTCGCCCCGATGCCGCTCGCCGAGGCGCGACGTCTCATCGCCGACGTGGTGGCCAGCCGGTCCGCTGACCTGCTGCCCTGAGCTGCCCAATGGAACGTGCCCCTCCCAATGGCTGGGAGGGGCACGTCGACCCTGATTCAGTTGGAGCGCTGCCGGCTGGGAGCGGCGATCAGTTGGCGCGCTCGTTCAGTTGGCCAGTACGGTGCCCGCGCCGACCATCCCGGTCGGATCGTCGACACCCTCGGCCACCGGCTGCGAGAACTGCGCGTGGTGCAGCCGATGATAGGAGCCCTCGGCGGCCAACAGTTCCGTATGTGTGCCCTGCTCGACGATCCGGCCGTTCTCCATGACCAGGATCAGGTCGGCGTCACGGATGGTCGACAACCGGTGGGCGATCACGAAGCTGGTCCGGTCGGCCCGCAACGCGGCCATCGCATGCTGCAACAACACCTCGGTACGGGTGTCCACCGAACTCGTCGCCTCGTCCAGGATCAGCAGCGACGGGTTGGACAGGAACGCCCGTGCGATCGTGATTAGCTGCTTCTCGCCGGCACTGACGTTGCTGCCCTCCTCGTCGATGACGGTGTCGTAGCCGTCGGGCAGGCTACGGACGAACCGGTCGACGAAGGTCGCCCTCGCGGCGGCGAGGATCTCCTCCTCGCTGGCGTCCGGGTTGCCGTACGCGATGTTGTCCCGGATCGTCCCGCCGAACAGCCAGGTGTCCTGGAGGACCATCCCGATCTCGCTGCGCAGCGCGTCCCGCCGCATGGTGGTGATGTCCACCCCGTCGAGGGTGATCCGCCCGGCGTCCAACTCGTAGAACCGCATGATCAGGTTGACCAGCGTGGTCTTGCCCGCGCCGGTCGGCCCGACGATCGCCACCGTGTGGCCGGGTTCCGCCACCAACGACAGGTCCTCGATCAGGGGCTTGTCCGGCTCGTACCGGAAGGAGACCTGCTCGAACTCGACGCGACCGTGCGGGTTGGTGACCTGGACCGGTTCGGCCGGGTCGGGGCTCTGCTCCTGCGCGTCGAGTACGGCGAACACGCGTTCCGCCGAGGCGACCCCGGACTGGAGCAGGTTGGCCATCGAGGCGACCTGGGTCAGGGGCTGGGTGAACTGCCGGGAGTACTGGATGAACGCCTGCACGTCGCCGAGGCTCATCGTCCCGGACGCCACCCGCAGGCCGCCGACCACGGCGATAGCCACGTAGCTCAGGTTTCCGATGAACATCATCGACGGCATGATGATGCCGGAGATGAACTGGGCACCGAAGCTGGCCTTGAACAGTTCGTCGTTCTTCCTGGCGAACTCGGCCTCGACCTCCCGCTGCCGACCGAACACCTTGACCAGTTCGTGCCCGGTGAAGGCCTCCTCGATCTGGCCGTTCAGCGTGCCGGTGTGCTGCCACTGCGCGATGAACTGCCGCTGCGAGCGTTTCGCGATCTGCTTGGTGACCACCACCGACAACGGCACCGCGACCAGGGCGATCACCGCCAGCAGCGGCGAGATCACGAACATCATCGTGAGTACGCCGACGACGGTGAGCAACGAGGTGAGCAGTTGGCTCAACGTCTGTTGCAGGCTCTGTGCGATGTTGTCGATGTCGTTGGTGACCCGGCTGAGCAGCTCACCCCGGGGCTGCTTGTCGAAGTACGGCAGCGGCAACCGGTTGAGCTTGTCCTCGACCTCGGCCCGCAGCCGCAGGATCGCCCGCTGCACCACGTCGTTGAGCAGGTAGCCCTGCCACCAGGCCAGCAGGCTGGCGGCGAGGAAGAGCGCCAGCGCCAACAGCAGCACCTGGGCGAGACCGGTGAAGTCGATGGTCTGCCCGGGCACGACGTCCATGCTGGCCAGCATGTCGGCGAACCGGTCGTTGCCCGCCGCCCGTGCCTGCTCGACCGCCTGTTCGAGGGTCGTACCCGGCTCCAGTTTCTGCCCGATGGCCCCGGAGAAGATCAGGTCGGTGGCCTTGCCGAGGATCTTCGGCCCGATGACGCTGAAGGCGACGCTGACCACGGCCAGCGCGATGATCCCCAGCAGGTGGGTGCGGTACGGGCGAAGGCGGCCGATCAGCCGTTTCGCCGACGGGCCGAAGTTCATCGCCTTTTCCGTCGGCACACCCGCACCCGGACCGTGCGGTCCACCGCCGCCGCGACCGGCCGCTGCCGGCAGACGTCTGGGCGTCGACTCGGCCTTCGGCCCGCCGTCCGCGCCCTCACTCTGGGGCTGCTCCGGTATCCGTCCGTTGCTCATGCCCTCGGCTCGCTGGGGCTCGCCGTTGGCATGAGTTTGGCTGGGTTCGATGATTCGCTCGCTGCGCTCGCTCATGCCCTCGGCTCGCTGGGGCTCGCCGTTGGCATGAGTTTGGCTGGGTTCGATGATTCGCTCGCTGCGCTCGCTCATGCCATCGCCGCCGTCGTCAGTTGGGACGCCACGATCTCCGCGTACGTCGGGCAGTTGTCGATGAGTTCCTCATGGCGTCCCCGGCCGACGACCGAGCCGTTCTCCAGCACGATGATCTGGTCGGCGTCGGCGATCGTGGACACCCGCTGGGCCACGATGACCACCGCCGCGTCGGCGACGATCGGGCGCAGCGCTGCTCGTAGCCGGGCATCGGTGCCCAGGTCGAGTGCGGAGAACGAGTCGTCGAACAGGTAGATCTCGGGTTTGCGTACCAGGGCACGGGCGATCGCCAGCCGCTGCCGCTGACCGCCGGAGACGTTGGTGCCGCCCTGAGCGATCGGTGCGTCGAGACCTTCCGGCATCGCCTCGACGAAGTCCCTCGCCTGGGCGACCTCCAGGGCTGCCCACAGTTCCTCGTCGGTGGCGTCCGGGTTTCCGTAGCGCAGGTTGCTGGCCACCGTGCCGGAGAACAGGTACGGCCGCTGTGGTACCAGGCCGATCCGGCTCCACAACACGTCCGGGTCGAGTTCCCGGACATCCACCCCGTCCACCAGCACCGAGCCGGCGGTCGTGTCGAAGAGCCGGGGGACCAGGGAGAGCAGGGTGGTCTTGCCGGCTCCGGTACTGCCGATGATCGCGGTGGTCTTGCCGGCCTCGGCGTGGAAGGAGATGTCCCGCAGCACCGGGGCTGCGGCTCCCGGGTACTGGAACAGGACGTTGCGCAGCTCCAGGTCACCCCGGCTGCGTACCTCGGTGACCGGCTGGGTCGGCGGGGCGACCGACGATTCGGTGTCGAGCACCTCGACGATCCGTTCGGAACTGACCGCGGCTCGCGGGACCATCATCATCATGAAGGTCGCCATCATGACGGACATCAGGATCTGCATCAGGTAGCTCAGGAAGGCGGTCAGCGCGCCGACCTGGATCTCGTCAGCCTCGATCCGGGCCGCACCGAACCACAGCACGGCGACGCTGGAGAGGTTGAGCACCAGCATCACGACCGGGAAGATCAGGGCCATCAGGCGGCCGGTACGCAGCGCGGTGGCGGTCAGTTCCTGGTTGGCCGTGGCGAACCGCTCGGTCTCGTACGGCTCGCGGACGAACGCCCGTACCACCCGGATGCCGGTGATCTGCTCACGCAGCACGCGGTTGACGGTGTCGATGCGGGTCTGCATGAGCCGGAACTGCGGCACCATCCTGCGAATGATCGCGCCGATGGCCAGGGCCAGCACCGGAACGCTGACCAGCATCAGCCAGGAGAGGCCGATGTCCTCGCGGAGCGCCATGATCACGCCGCCGATGCACATGATGGGTGCCGCGACCAGCATGGTGCAGGTCATCAGCACGAGCATCTGCACCTGCTGCACGTCGTTCGTGTTGCGGGTGATCAGCGACGGGGCACCGAACCGGGCGACCTCCCGGGTGGAGAAGCTCAGCACCCGGTGGAAGATCGCCGAGCGGACGTCGCGGCCGAAGCCCATCGCGATCCGGGCACCCAGGTAGACGGCGAAGATGGAGCAGGCGATCTGGATCGCGCTGATCAGGAGCATCCATCCGCCGGTGGTGAGGATGTAGCCGGTGTCGCCCAGGGCGATGCCCTGGTCGATGATGTCGGCATTGAGGCTCGGCAGGTAGAGCGAGGCCATGGTGCCGATGAGTTGCAGCACCACGACCGCAGCCAGCGGCCCGGCGTAGGGCCGTAACCGGGTGCGTAGTAGTCGGATCAGCACCGGGAGCCTCCGGAGTCGTGAACGTCGGCCAGCTCTCCAGAGTTACGGTCGTACGTCGGGCTGTCACGCGTATTTCGGTCCGGGCCCGGTCTTGTCGCTGTTCGGCTCCCGATGACAGGCTGCATCTTCGTCTTCCCCCATGGACATGGTCTTGATCAGTTCGAGCAGGAACTCGCGGATCACTACCGCCTTGGCCGGGTCGGCGTCGACCGACGTCAGCGGCGGATTGCTGCGGATGACCGTGAGTAGCGTCCCGATCCGGTCCGTCCCGGCCGGTGTAAGAGCCAGTCGAACCGTACGTCGGTCGGTCGCTCCCCGTCGCCGTTCGACCAGCCCGTCACGTTCCAGGGTGTCGATGACGCCGGTGAGGGTGGCCGGGCGTACGAAGCATCGGGCGGCCACCTCACGGTGGGACAGTTCGCCGTTGCGGGCGATCGTGAGCAGCGCGACCATGCCGGCTGGGGTGAGCCCGTGATGTTCGGCCAGGAAACGGCTCCACTGTTGGGACATCAGGTGCCCGGCCACGGCGACCAGACGACCCAGCGGTGCGTCGTGCAACTCGTGCGAATCCACCGAGATACGTTAGCTCCCTGATCGTTAGGAGCCAAACGAAATCGCCAGGGCTGTCGCGATGAAGACAACCTGAAGCACGGTGCGGATCCCGAGCGGTGTCACCGGGCGACCGCCCAGGGTCAGTCCGCGTCGGGCGGCGGACACGTTCGCCGGGAACATGGCCAGCATCAGCAGGGCCAGGCCGGCGGCGGTCCATCGGGCGGCGGCGGGAATCAGCAGGCCGACCGCGCCGGCAAGTTCCAGTACGCCGGTGATGGTGACCAGCAGGTCCGGGCGGGGCAGGGCGGTCGGCACCATCGCGATCAGGTCGGCCCGCCGCTGGGGGGCGAAGTGGGCGGTTCCGGTGACGACGAACAGCAGCGCGAGGCCGACCCGCAGGGCGGGGTGCCAGCCGTCCAGTGCGTCGACGCCGAGCAGGCCGGCCGTACGGGCGGCGACGAATCCGACGAGTAGTGCGATCAGCGGGGCCATGGTCGATCTCCATTGGGGGCTGGGGCGAGGCGGGCAATCCCCGCTCCACCGAATCTTGTCAGTGGCAAGACTGCCCTGACCGCAGCTATCTTGTCAATGGCAAGATATGCTGGCGGGCATGACCGGAAAGAGCCCAGCCGGGCGGGCGTACCATCACGGCGACCTGCGCCGGGCACTGTTGTCGGCAGCCGTCGAAGCGATCGGTGAGGCCGGTCCGACGGCGCTCAGCCTGCGTGACCTGGCCCGCCGAGCCGGTGTCTCGCATGCTGCGCCGACCCACCACTTCGGCGACAAGGCGGGCCTGCTCACGGCCCTGGCTACCGATGGCTTCCGCCTGTTGGCCGGTGAGCTGACCCGGGCGGCCCAGGAGACCGGCAGCATTCTCGAGATCGGCGTGGCGTACCTGCGGTTCGCCGTCGAAAACCGGGCCCATTTCGAGGTGATGTTCCGGCCGGAGCTGTACCACCAGGACGACCCTGAGCTCGTCGCGGCCAGCCAACAGGCCAATGCCGCGTTGCAGGCCGGTGTAGCCGCGCTGCCCGATGCGCCGAGCGGCCGGGAGGGCCGGCTGACCGGGCTCGCCGCCTGGTCGATCGTGCACGGCTTCGCCACGCTCTGGCTGGCCGGCACCCTACCGACCGACGTGCTGGGCACGGATCCGGAGGAGGCCGGGCGGTCGGTCATCCACCGCCTCTTCGCCCGCTAGCAACGGGCGGTCGGATCGGTGCGACTGTCGGAGTGTCCCTGAGCTGGTCGTGTCCCTGGACCGGCCACGTCCCTGAGCTGGTCGTGTCCCTGGACCGGTCATGTCCCTGAGCGATTGCATTCCTGGGCCACCCGATCGGAGATATCCAAGCCAGCTGGAGGAACGGGAGAGCCCGCTGCGGAGCTGTCGAGCTGCCCCGTCTGTGCTTCCGTGCTCCGGTGGTCCGTCCCAGTTGCATACCCGTTGCGTACCCCCGTGTGCCCCGTTTGTGCGCCCAGCTCGACAGCCTCAGCAGACCGTCCCCGCCGTGCGTGGATCCGGTGAGCAACGACAACCAGTGGACTCCT
Source organism: Micromonospora sonneratiae (assembly GCF_042679305.1). Classification (NCBI taxonomy): domain Bacteria; kingdom Bacillati; phylum Actinomycetota; class Actinomycetes; order Micromonosporales; family Micromonosporaceae; genus Micromonospora; species Micromonospora sonneratiae. The sequence continues at coordinate 8,256 of NZ_JBHTMP010000032.1, forward strand.
GACTCGGTAGGCCATGCGCGATCATCGTCCGGACCGGTGTCACAGACCGGTGTCACGGACTGGTGTCACAGACGACGTCGCGGGCGACGTCACGGGTGACTCGGCTCGACAGGTTCCGCGACGACGGCTCCCGGGTCGCGCGCTCTGCGCGTGACAGCTCACCAACTCGTCGGCAGCGGCATACCTTCGGTAAAGCCGGCGGGACTCTGCACACCCACCACGGCCTTCGCGTGCAACTCGCGGAGGTTGGCCGCACCGGTATAGGTACAGGCGCTGCGTACCCCGGCCACTATCTCGTCGATCAGATCCTCCACGCCTGGTCGCGCCGGATCGAGGAACATCCGAGCGGTGGAGATGCCCTCCTCGAAGACCGCCTTACGGGCGCGGTCGAACGGACTGTCGTCGGCCGTACGGGCGCTGACGGCCCGGGCCGAGGCCATGCCGAAGCTCTCCTTGTAACGTCTGCCGTCGGCATCGGTGTAGAGGTCGCCAGGGGACTCGTACGTGCCGGCGAACCAGGAACCGATCATCACGTTGGACGCTCCGGCGGCCAGCGCCAGGGCGACGTCGCGAGGATGGCGTACGCCCCCGTCGGCCCAGACGTACCGGCCGAGTCGGCTGGCGGCTTCGGCGCAGTCCAGTACGGCGGAGAACTGTGGCCGTCCGACGCCGGTCGCCATCCGGGTGGTGCACATCGCCCCCGGCCCGACCCCGACCTTGACGATGTCCGCGCCCGCCTCGATCAGGTCCCGGGTACCGGCGGCGGTGACGACGTTACCGGCGGCGATCGGGACCGGCGGGTCGAGCGCCCGTACGGCCCGCAGCGCCGAGAGCATCCGTTCCTGATGACCGTGTGCGGTGTCCACGACCAGTACGTCCACACCGGCTTCGAGCAGTGCGACCGCCTTGCCGGCGACGTCGCCGTTGATGCCGATCGCGGCGGCCACCCGTAGTCGGCCCCGGTCGTCGACGGCGGGCCGGTAGAGGGTGGCCCGCAGCGCACCCTGCCGGGTCAGTACGCCGACCAGCCGACCGGCCGCGTCGACCACCGGCGCCAACCGGCGGCGGCCCTGCCCCAGTCGGTCGAAGCCGGTACGGGGATCCGCCTCCACGCCGACCGTGTGCAGGTCGGTGGACATCACGTGGCGCAGTTGGGTGAACCGGTCCACGCCGACGGTGTCCGCATCGGTGACCACGCCGATCGGGCGGTGCTCCGGGTCCACCACGATCACCGCACCGTGCGACCGCTTGGGCAGCAGGTGGATCGCGTCACCGATGGTGTTGGTCGGCCCCAACGTGATCGCGGTGTCGTGTACCAGGTGCCGCTGCTTCACCCAGGAGACGACCTCGGCGACCACGTCGATCGGGATGTCCTGGGGCAGTACGGTGATCGCCCCGCGTCGGGCGGTCGTCTCGGCCATCCGACGCCCGGCTACCGCGGTCATGTTGGCGACCACGATCGGGATCGTGGTGCCGGTGCCGTCGGCGCTGGACAGGTCGACGTCGAGTCGGGACCCGAGCGCCGAGCGGGTCGGGGTCATGAAGACGTCGTTGTAGGTCAGGTCATGCGCGGGAGCCGCGTCGGAGAGAAACCGCACCCGGGTAATCATTCCCGGCGAGGTCGCCCGCCGCTGACGGTCGGGAAGATCCCGGTGATCAGGGACCTTCCCGTACGACACGCCAGGGACACGCCGGAGTTAGTCCCTGATCACGAGGAAGGGGTGATGGAGCAGATCGCCGAACCGGCGGTGATCACCGCGCCGACCTCGGCGGACAGCCCACTGACCACACCCGCCTGGTGTGCGTTGAGCGGCTGCTCCATCTTCATCGCCTCGAGCACCACGATCAGGTCGCCCTCGGCGACGGTGTCCCCGTCGGCCACAGCGATCTTGACGATCGTGCCCTGCATCGGGGAGGTGAGCGAGTTGCCGCTGGCGGCGTTGCCGGCCTTACCACCGGAGCCGCGTCGGGCTGGCCGACGGCTGGCCGGGGCACCTGATCCGGTGGCCGGGGCGGTGGCCGTACCGTTGCCGAGGCCGGCGGGCAGGGTCACCTCCAGTCGCTTGCCACCCACCTCGACCACGACGGTCTCGCGGGCGGCCGGAGCCTCCGCCGGTCCGGCGGTGGCGGTGAACGGCGGCACGGTGTTGTCGAACTCGGTCTCGATCCACCGGGTGTGTACGGCGAACGGCGCAGCGGTGAAGGCCGGGTCCCGGATCACTAGGCGGTGGAACGGCAGGGCGGTGGCCATCCCCTCGACCACCATCTCGTCCAGGGCGCGACGGGCGCGTTCCAGCGCCTCGGTCCGGGTCTCCCCGGTGATGATCACCTTGGCCAGCAGTGAGTCGAAGTTGCCGCCGATCACGTCACCGGCGGAGATGCCGGTGTCGACGCGTACCCCCGGGCCGGAGGGCAGGCGCAGCGCGGTGACCGTGCCGGGCGCGGGCAGGAAGTTGCGGCCCGGGTCCTCGCCGTTGATCCGGAACTCGATCGAGTGGCCGCGCGGGGTCGGGTCCTCGGTGAGCCGCAGCTTCTCGCCGTCGGCGATCCGGAACTGCTCGCGGACCAGGTCGATGCCGGCGGTCTCCTCGGTGACCGGGTGCTCGACCTGCAACCGGGTGTTGACCTCCAGGAACGAGATCGTCCCGTCCGCGCCGACCAGGTATTCGACCGTGCCGGCACCGTGGTAGCCGGCCTCCCGGCAGATCGCCTTGGCGCTGTCGTGGATCTCGGCGCGCTGTGCCTCGGTCAGGAACGGCGCGGGGGCCTCCTCGACCAGTTTCTGGTGCCGCCGTTGCAGGGAACAGTCCCGGGTGCCGACGACGATGACGTTGCCGTGCTGGTCAGCCAGCACCTGGGCCTCGACGTGCCGGGGCCGGTCGAGGTAGCGCTCGACGAAGCACTCACCCCGGCCGAAGGCGGCGACCGCCTCCCGGGTGGCCGACTCGAACAGTGCCGGGATCTCCTCCATGGTGCGGGCCACCTTGAGGCCCCGCCCGCCGCCACCGAAGGCTGCCTTGATCGCCACCGGCAGGCCGTGGTCGATGGCGAAGGCCATCACCTCGTCGGGGCCGCCGACCGGGTCCGGGGTACCGGGTACCAGGGGAGCGCCGGCCCGCTGGGCGATGTGCCGGGCGGTGACCTTGTCACCGAGGTCGCGGATCGCCTGCGGGGTCGGCCCGATCCAGGTCAGGCCCGCGTCGATGACGGCCTGCGCGAAGTCGGCGTTCTCCGCGAGGAAGCCGTAACCCGGGTGTACGGCGTCCGCCTCGGACCGCTTCGCCACGTCGAGCAGCTTGTCGATGCGCAGGTACGTCTCGGCGGCGGTGTCGCCACCCAGCGCGTACGCCTCGTCGGCGAGGGTGGCGTGCAGCGCGTCCCGGTCGGAGTCGGCGTAGACGGCGACGCTACCCAACCCGGCGTCGCGGCAGGCGCGGATGACCCGGACGGCGATCTCGCCCCGGTTGGCGATGAGTACCTTGCGCACGCTGATCCCCTCTGGCTGGCTGATGACCCTCTGGCTCGTGAATGGGGGGCTCCCGGAGATTACTGAACGGGAGTTTAACGGCCATGTTGATCAACTTGATCAGTCGGCGGTGTGGGATGTTGCACTGGATTCGCCAGTTTAGTCAAATTTGTTTATTACGCTGTTGGCCGTGTCAGCAACCCGCATGATGATCCTTGGTCTGGTCAACTGGATGCAGCCGGTGCACGGCTACGACGTACGCCGTGAGCTGTTGAGCTGGAACGCCGACAAGTGGGCGAACATCCAACCCGGATCCATCTACCACGCCCTACGCAAGTTGACGGCCGAGGGGCTGCTCCGTGAGGTGGCCACCGAGCAGGTCGGCGGTCGCCCGGCGCGGACCACGTACGAGGTGACGGCCAAGGGGCGGGAGGAGTTCGAGAGCCTGCTCCGTGACCTGTGGTGGCAACTCCACCAGCCGAGCGACCCGTTCTCCGCCGCCTTCTCCTTCCTGCCCGCCCTGCCCCGCGAGGAGGCCGCGGCGGCCCTGCGTAACCGGGCACGGCTGCTACGCGCGGGTAACGAGTCGATGCGTGCCTCGTTGGACTCGGATTGGATCAGGAGGTCGAAGCCGGTCCACGTGGGGTGGATGTACGAGCTGTGGTGTGCCCGGGCCGAGGCGGACATCGCCTGGTGCGAGCGGATCGCCGGACTGATCGAGTCGGGGATGCCGTACCTGCCGGCGGAGTTGGCGCAGCAGGAGGGCTGGGAGGGCTGGCACGCGATGGTCGATCAGGGGGAGCGGGTGGTGGGCGGAAAGTCGACAGTGGAGGACAACGAGCAATAATCAAGCTTGACCAAAAAAGCTATATCGCGTTAGCTTCGACCGAGCGTTGGGGTGGACGCCTTCTGGCGTGGTCCCCGGGGGAAGCCGGCCGACGGCATCGGCCGTCGGCCAGACCACCAGGAGCAGAAGATGATTGAGACCAGGGGGCTGCGGAAGTCGTTCCGCTCCCGCCAGGGCAAGGAGACCAGGACCGTCGACGCGGTGCGTGGCGTCGACCTCGTCGTACCCAAGGGGGAGATCTTCGGCTTCCTCGGGCCGAACGGGGCGGGCAAGACCACCACCCTGCGAATGTTGGCCACCCTCATCGAGCCGGACGGCGGTGAAGCCGTCGTGGCCGGCGCGAACCTGCGTACCGAGCCGGCCGAGGTGCGCCGCCGCATCGGCTACGTCGCCCAGGGTGGCAGCACCTGGGACGAGTCGACCGCCCGCGAGGAGTTGGTGCTGCACGCCCGGATGTACGGCATCGGCAAGGCCGACGCACAGCAACGGGCCACCCGGGCCCTGTCGGCGTTCCAGCTCACCGAGTACGCCGACCGTAAGTGCAAGACCTATTCCGGAGGCCAGCGCCGTCGGGTCGACATCGCCCTCGGCATCATCCACGAGCCGCAGATCGTGTTCCTGGACGAGCCGACCACCGGTCTCGACCCGCAGAGCCGGGCGCACATGTGGGACGAGATCCGCCGGCTGCGCGGCGAGGGCATGACGGTCTTCATCACGACGCACTACCTGGACGAGGCCGACGCGCTCTGCGACCGGATCTCGATCATGGACCACGGCGAGATAGTCGCCGAGGGTACGCCGGCCGAACTCAAGCGGGAGATCGCCGGGGACGTGGTGCTCGTCGGCATCGACGGTTTAGTGCCGCAGGCCGCCCAACTGCTGGACACCCAGCCCTACGTGACCAAGCTGGAGACCCCCGAGGAGGGCGGGCTGCGCCTCTACGTCGACGAGGGCGCGACCGCGATCCCACAGATCCTCCGGGTGCTGGACGGGGCCGGTCTGGCCCTGCGCTCCATCGAGCTGCACCGGCCCAGCCTCGACGACGTGTTCCTCACCAAGACCGGCCGTTCGCTGCGCGAGTCCTGAACACCGCGTCCGCAACCGGCTGCTGAACACCGCGTCCGCAACCCGAGCCTCGAATCCGCGCACCTGAACGGGGAGACCTGATGAAACTCTTCCGCGACACCTGGTTGATCTTCCAACGGCAGACCCAGTTGCTGGTCCGCCAACCCGTCTGGCTCTTCGTCGGCATCTTCCAGCCGGTGATGTACCTGACGCTCTTCGCGCCGCTGCTCAAGCCGGCACTGAAGCCGCTCGGTGCCACCACCGACGCCGAGATGTACCGGATATTCATTCCCGGCCTGCTGGTCATGCTGGCCATCTTCGGGGGCCTGTTCCAGGGCTTCGGCCTGATCGCCGAGCTACGGGCCGGCATCCTCGAACGGTCCCGGGTCACCCCGGTCAGCCGGTTCGCCCTGCTCCTGGGCCGGTCCCTACGGGACGTCGTGTCCCTGCTCATGCAGGCCGTGATCATCACGGTACTGGCGTTGGCCTTCGGCCTACGGGTGCAGCTCGGTCACCTGCTGCTGGCGTACCTGCTGCTGGCGCTGATCGCGCTGATGACCTCGACCGTCTCGTACGGCGTGGCGTTGATGGTCAAGAGCGAGGACGCGTTGGCGCCACTGATGAACACCGTCGCCCAGCCGGTCCTGCTGCTCTCCGGCATCCTGCTCCCGCTGGCCTTCGCGCCCGGTTGGCTCAAGCGGGTCGCCGACTGGAACCCGTTCTCCTGGGCGGTGGACGGAGCCCGCGCGTTGTTCGCCGGCAACATCGACGACCCGTCGGTCTGGCAGGGGCTGACGATCATCGCCGTGATCACCGTACTGGCCGTGGTCTGGGCGGCTCGCGAGTTCGCCCGCAGCGTCCGCTGACCGGGTCGGTCGACCGGCCCGTGACCGGGTCGGTCGACGGCACCTGACCGGCGGGGCGAGAGCCGCATCTCACTTCGGCGGGGCCCGGCCCGAGCGCTTGTAGCGTAACGGCCGTGCCCCGCCTCACCCATGACCGAATCACCTGGTTGACCTATGCCCAACTCGGCGTCTGGGGATTCTTCCTCTACGGATTCGGGCCGGTCGTGCCGCTGTTGCGGGACGAACAGGACACCAGCGCCGCAGTCGCCAGCCTGCACAGCACCAGCCTGGCCGTCGGCGCGCTGATCGGCGGGTTCCTCTTCCCCGTACTGGCCCGACGGATCGGTCGCGGCCGGACCCTCTGGCTCAGCCTCGCCGGGATCGCCGTCGGGGCTGCCGCCCTGTCCATCCTCCGGCCGCTGCCCGCCACCCTTACCGCCGTCGTCGTCGCCGCCACCTTCGGCACGATGGCGGTCTGCGGGGTCAACACCGCGCTTACCGAACACCACCGCGCCGCCGCACCCGCCGCGATCAGCGAAGCCAACGCCGCCTGCGCCGGCATGGGCATCCTCGCCCCCATCGTCATCGGGCTCGCGGTCGGTGCCGGCATCGGCTGGCGGCCGGCGCTGGCCGTCGAGGTCGGCCTGATCGCACTCGTCGCGCTGGCCGCCGTGGTGTTCCGGGTACGCCTACCGCAGGGCACCACCGCTGCCGCGGCTGCCGGCAGCCGATCGGGGCGGCTGCCCCGGGCGTACTGGATCGCCTGGGCCCTGATGGGACTCACCGGCTCGATCGAGGTGTGCCTGTCGCTCTGGTCAGCCGATGTGCTGCGGTCACACGCGGGCATGTCCCCGGGTGGGGCGTCCGCCGCACTCTCCTCGATCGTCGGCGGCATGTTCCTCGGCCGACTCGTCGGTGGACGGATCGCCCTGCGGGTCGCCCCGGTGCCGCTGCTGCTGGCCGCGCTCACCGTGTCGATGGTCGGCTTCCTGGTGTTCTGGGCGTCGCCGATCGGCTGGATCGCCGTCGGCGGGTTGACGATCCTGGGGCTGGGTAACGCGATGCACTATCCACTCGCGATCTCGATCGCGCTGGCCGCCGCCCAGGGACAGGCCGACCGGGCGGCGGGCTACTCGTCGTACTCGATGGCGGTCGGGTTCGGGATCGCGCCGGTCGTACTCGGCTGGGTGGCGGATGGCGTCGGTCCGCACCTGGCGTTCCTGATCCTGCCGGGGTTCATCGTGGTGGCCGCGCTGCTGGTCCTGCGGCTCGGCCGACTCCTCCGCCCCCACCCGACGGCACCCTCCCCGGCAACCCCCGCCCGGGTGTAGGGCAGGGGTGCCACGAACAGGACGTACCGGACTGTCTGCGCGCTGACCGGGCCCCGCTGGGTCAGCGTCGGCGGGCCAGGGTCAGTCCGTCGGCCACCGGCAGCATCACCACGTCGACCCGTTCGTCGGTGCGTACGACGTCGTTGAAGGCCGCGATCGCGCGGTCGTCCTCGTTCTGCGGAGCCAGCACCCGACCACCCCGCAGTACGTTGTCGACGACGATCAGCCCACCCGGCCGCATCCTCGGCACCAGCTCGTCCCAGTAGACCGGGTAGCCGACCTTGTCCGCGTCGATGAAGGCCAGGTCGAGGTACGGCTCGGCCGGCAGCGCCCGTAGCGATTCGGCGGCCGGACCGATCCGCAGCTCGATCCGGTCGGTCACCCCGGCCCGCTCCCAGTAGCGGCGGGCGACGGAGGTGAACTCCTCGGAGATGTCGAAGCAGACGAGCCGGCCGCCAGCGGGCAGGCCCCTGGCGATCGCCAGCGACGACATTCCGGTGAACGTGCCCACCTCCACCACCTGCCGTGCCCCGACCAGCCGGGTGAGGAACGTCAGCAAGGCCGCCTGTTCCGGAGCGATCTGCATCTGGGCGTTGGCGGGAAGCAGCGCGACCGTCTCGTCGATCAACGCCTGGGCGATCTCGTCCGGCGGCGATCCGTGCGTCACGAGATATGTGTGCAGTTCCTCGGTCATCGGCAACGGCTTGGTGGTCATGATCAGACGCTAATCCAGCGGGGCTGATCCGTGGGGCCCAAGCCCGGGCGGAGGGAATGCATTTGCCCACAGATCGGTGATGCGCAGGTCGAGGTCGCCGAGCATCCGGCGTAGCAGGGGCAGGGACAGGCCGACGACCGTACCGGGGTCGCCCTCCACCCGCTCGACGAACGGTCCGCCCAGGCCGTCGATGGTGAACGCGCCCGCGACGTGCAACGGTTCGCCGGTCGCCACGTACGCCGCAATTTCGTCGTCGGCGAGGTCGGCGAAGTGCACGGTGGTGGAGGCGACCTTCGCCACCTGCCGGCCGCCGGCCACGTCGATCAGGCAGTGCCCGGTGTGGAGTACGCCGCTGCGACCCCGCATCCGCTCCCAGCGGCCGATCGCATCGTCGGCGTCGGTCGGCTTGCCGAGGATCTGTCCGTCGAAGGCCAGCACGGAATCACACCCGAGTACGAGTGTGCCCGGATCGGCGGATGGCTCGATCCGCTCGGCGATCGCCTCCGCCTTGAGTTTGGCCAGGACCAGACACAGATGCTCCGGCCCGCGGGTGGTGTCCGCCGTCGATTCGTCAACGCCGCTGACGAGCACCTCGGGTTCGATACCGGCGGCCTGTAGCGTCTTGAGGCGCGCCGGGCTCGCGGAGGCGAGGATGAGGCGCGGTCGTGTGGTCGTACGCACGACGGCTGACGCTACCCGGTCAGGCTGGTGCCGTGCCCCGAGCACCGCCGTGGTGTCGGGTGGGAGGCGGTGTCGACAGGAGCGGCGGCATGGGCCGCGCTCATCGCTGCAACGTTCCAGTGGGCTGGGGGTAGCGGGCACCGTTGAAGGTGACCCGCAGCGCGTACACCGAAGTGCCGGCCGTGATGAACAGGTGGTTGAGTTTCGGGCCCCCGAAGGTGAGGTTGGCGACGGACTCGGGCAGCAGCAGCTTGCCGATGAGGGTGCCGTCGGTGTCGAAGCAGTGCACCCCGTCCCAGGCCGCCGCCCAGACCCGGCCCGCCTCGTCGACGCGTATACCGTCGAAGCGCCCAAAGTCGCAGGTGGCGAAGATGTCGCCGCCGGTCAGCTGCCCATCGGCGGTCACGTCGAACGCGCGGATGTGGCTGGGTTCCTGCCGGGTGTCGGCGATGTACAGCTTTTGCTCGTCGGGGGAGAAGGCCAGCCCATTGGGGCGGCAGAAGTCGTCAGCGACGATGCGCAGGTCGCCGGAGGCCGGGTCGAGGCTGAAGACGTAACAGGCACCGCCGAACTCGCTGTCGGCCCGGTTACCCTCGTAGTCGCTGGTGATGCCGTAGGTCGGATCGGTGAACCAGATGGTGCCGTCGGCCCGGACCACGACGTCGTTGGGGCTGTTGAGGCGCTTGCCCTGGTACCGCTCGGCGAGCACGGTGACCGTACCGTCGTGCTCGGTCCGGGTGACGCGCCGGTTTCCCTGCTCACAGGTGATCAGCCTGCCCTGCCGGTCGACGGTGTTGCCGTTGGCGTACCCGGAGCCGTGCCGGAACACGCCGACGGCGCCGGTGGTCTCGTCCCAGCGCATCAACCGGTCGTTGGGGATGTCGCTCCACACCAGGTAGCGACCCGCCGGAAAGTACGCCGGACCTTCGGTCTTACGAGCGCCGGTGTGTAGGCGTTCGACGACGAAGTCGCCGTCGCAGTAGCGGAACCGCTGGTCGAGCAGCTTAAACTCGGCCGGAATGGTGTACGCCATGTCACGACTCCCCTCGAATGACATCCGGCTGGAGTCTATGACTGCCGAACCAGATATGGTCAACAATGTTGATGGCCAGATCACATCGGAAAGGGCCGGTTCGAATGCTGGACGAGGTCGACCGCATGCTGCTGACACGACTACAGGAGGACGCCACGCAGTCCTACGCGGCGTTGGGCAAGGCGGTGGGTCTGTCGGCGGGCTCGGCCCATGATCGGGTACGAAAGCTGCGTGAACGCGGAGTGATCCGCCGTACCACCGTCGATGTCGCACCTAACGCTGTCGACCGTGGCGTGTCCGCGTTTGTGATGGTCAACGCCAACGTGTGGATGGGCGATCCGCCCACCCGCGAGGCACTGCTGGCCATACCCAGCATCCAGGAGGCGCACATCGTCGCCGGAGACGCCTCGCTGCTCGTAAAGATCCGCACCGGGACCACCGAGGAGTTACAGGCGACGCTACGCCAGATCTTTGCGGTGGACGGCGTGACCGGCACCCAGACCATCGTCGTCCTGGAGACCTGCTTCGAACGGCCAGTCAACGTCGCCTGAGCCTGACCTCCCACGTGTTACGGATCGGGTCGGTGACGACGCCGAGTTCGACGACCTTCTAGTGTCGCGTAATCGTTGTCGCTTTTCTCAAGATCGGCTTTGAGTGCCCGAACAGGTGGCGGCCACCCTTGGCCTGCTGCCCTGAGCATCCTGTCGAGCTGCCCCGCTTGCGCGCCCATCGACGGTCAGAGCCCGCCGGAACTGTGGGTAGCCACGTGGCCGAGGAGGTGTCCGCTTGGGTCGACGCCGCAACGGGCGCACAGGCGGGGCAGCTCGACAGCCTCCGCGGCAGGCTCCCTGACCACACTCCCAACAGGTAAGAGATCTCAATTACGCGACACTAGTCGGCCGAGATGCCCCTGTATCGCGGTCGGGCGGCATCTTTGGAGATCTTCACGCTCCTGACGAACGGCTCCTCAGAGAGCTGTGTGACCGAGCGTGCCGGCTTTGGTTGCGGTCACGAACGCGGTCCAGGCCGCTGGACTGACTGCCAGGATCGGACCGTACGGATCCTTGGAGTCCCGTACGCCGACCACCCCAGCCAGGTTGTCCGCCACCTCGACGCACTGACCCTGGTGGTTGGAACGCCGACTCTTGCGCCAGACGGCCTCGGAAAGATCGTTCATCTCTCATACTCCCGTGCGATGGACCAGAACAAGTCTTTCGATGCCGCTATGTCCAGGGCAGCGGCTCTGACGTCGCTGAAGGCCCAAGCGTAGCCTTCGGCTTCTGTCGGCTTGTCAAGGTAAAGGGCGCCGGTCAGTCCTTCCACGTAGACCGTTGTTGGCTCGTGGCGTGCCGGAAAGTCCAAAACCGTGAACGACCCGCCAGCCAATGCGCCGCCGTGTAGTTCGGTGTTGATGGGCAAAACGCGAATGGACACATTAGGCAGCTCGTTGGCCTCGGCGAGGCGGCGAAGTTGGGTAGCCATAACCCCAGCATTGCCGACGGTTCGACGAACAACAGATTCGTCGAGCACGATGTCAAAGTTCGCTGCTGGCGGGTCGAGCCTGGTCAGTAGGCGTGCTCTACGCATCCTTACCGCAACCCGTCGCTCGACCTCCTCATCGGCTAGTTGTGCAGGATGCCGCTGGAAGATTGCCGTGGCGTACTCCCTCGTCTGGAGGACGCCAGAGACGAGGTCGGTGTGGTACTCCCTCAAGCTGGACGCGGCCTGCTCAAGGCCGATGTATAGCTCGAACCAGGAGGGGATCTCGGCGTAGTCGTGCCACCAGCCCTTGGCCTTGGTGTGCGGGGCGATGGCGGTCAGGGCCTCGGTGGTCTTCTCGTCTGCGCCGTACAGTTCGCACATCGCCTTGACGTCGGGTGTACGGATCGGCAGCTCGCCGCGTTCGAGTCGCCAGAGCTTGGTTACCGAACAGTCCAACGCCTTGGCCGCCTCGACCTGCGGAATCCGGGCCTCCTCCTCGCGTAGTCGGCGAAGCTCCCGGCCTAGTTGCCGGCGGGGGACAGTTGACCCAGTGATCGTCTCCGGCACGATGCGTCCTCCCGATGTGCACCGCCGGACACCCAGACTTTTCACGGTTCGTAGGCGATGCGTGATCGTCCGATGACCAGCATCGGTCATCCGTACGTATCTCTACCACATCTCTCGGTGACTATTGCGTCGCTCAGTGCACCGATGCAGACTCATGACGTCCCCGCTAATCGCTGGATAAGCGCTCAAAAGGCGCGGATCTGTCGTACGTGGACATGGTCGGGGCGAGTGCCCCTGGTCCGCAACCTGGAAGCTCGCCCCGACCAGCACCTCTATCCATAAGCCGGGGTACGGCGGTCGCTGCGCGACCTCTCCTCAGCTACGCGTGGCCGCCGTACCCCTTCCAACCGGTGTGGCGGACCCTCGGTCCGGCAACCGAGGGTCCGCCACACCAACGACACTGGGACTATCTGTTGCTGCTCACGACGTACGGCGGCGCAGGTACAGCACCAGAACCACGAGTGCGATCCCGGTCGCCACAACGACAAGCGCCCCGAAGATGACGGGTGCAGCGCTGAAGCCGCCGTCGTTCGAGTCGCCCGTGTCAGGTAGGGCGGTTGCATCGGTCGCGACAGGGGTCGGGGTCGCACTGGCAGCTGCCGGCTGCAACGGCGGTACGTCTGCCGTCAGCGCCGCGACCAGGTTGAGTACGCCATACCCGTACTCCTCGTCCCGTCCAGGGGCGCCCTTGTCGGTGGCCGTAGCGGTCAGGCGATGGATGACTTCTTCGGCGGACAGGTTCGGAAACTTGCTCCGCACCAACGCCGCCGCCCCCGCCACAATTGCAGTGGCACCAGAGGTTCCCGTTGCCTTGCGGTAGCCTCCGTTATTGCCAGTGCTTCGGATGTCGACCCCGGGTGCCATGATTGTGAGTTCTTTTCCGGTCACGGAAACGTCTGCGCGGTTACCGTTTCTATCTGTTGCGCCGACCGCAACGACTCCATCAAATCGAGCGGGCGGATCTATGGTCAGTGCTTGAGGGGCATTGCCTGCTGCGGCAATAACTACGATATCTTGCGCAATTGCATCCCTGATGGCTCTCCGAAGCTCTGGCGGCGAATCGGTGCTAGAAGATATATTAATTACTTTTGCGCCATTGGCGATGGCGTAATCCACTCCCTTTGCGAGCAGTTCGCCGCTGCCCTTTTCGGTCCGGGTTTCGTCGCGAATCGGCAAAATTTTTGCGCGAGGTGCAATCCCGAGTGCCCCAATGTTCGAGTTGCGGCCGTGTGCTGCAATAAGGCCTGCCATCCCAGTGCCGTGCGAGACCGTGTCACCCTGGCCGTTACCCGAACCGCCCTGTGCGACATCCGTGCCTGGCAGGAGATTGTTCTTCAGATCGGGGTGGGGGTCGACGCCAGTGTCGATGACGGCGACGGTGATACCTTCGCCTCGGCTGATTTTGTGGGCCTCGGCAATGTTTAGGAAGCGGAGATGCCACTGATCGTCCCGGACTCGATCGGCTTGGACCGGGTTGGAAGGTAAGAATGCAAAGGCTGAAGTGCATAGCAATGCTAGTGCCGCCTGGGGGATGCGAGTCTTCACCGGTTGTATCCAATCGCCGGGCCAGGATCGATCCGACCGGGTTCAGGGGGTGGGAGGACGATAGGGGTTACGCCCTCGTCGGTCTCCCATGGGTTGTCAGGATCCCAATGCTTGGTGTTTTCGTGTCCCCGGCGCGGATGTTCCTTGTTACGTCTGGCCGAGGGATTAGCGTTGCCGATTACACCCCCAACGGGATTGATCCGTCGGCCAGGTGCGGCCCCTCCGGGCTGACTCGTCCCCATGCCTGGTGCTCCACCAATTAAGCCGCCGGGTGGCATCGCGCGAGGCGCGCTCACTATTCCGCCCGTGCCGGGTTTTATGGGACCGCCACTTGTCGGACTGTAGGGAGAGGAGATGCCGGGTCCAGTAGAGAACGGCGGCAACATTCCACTACCAGAGCCAGCGGAGTTGGGCGGAGTGGTTGTGATGAGATTGGATGGGGTGGTGACGGCGGCAGGAGGTGCAGGTGAAGGACTGGCACCTCCAAGGACCGGGCCATGGCTGGGTGCTGTCGGGGCAGGCATTTGGATGCCACTGGGGGGAGCGGTCAGTGTTGGTTTGCTTGGGGGTGCACCCACTACCGTAATGGGCGGTATTATCGGGGGTTTCTCGTTTACCCCATCGTCCTGACTTGGATCGTGGATCGTCCTACCTTGGTACGGCTTGGGTTGCCTGATCTGTACGCGGGCTTCGACAAGTTCACCGCTCAAGCCGGACATGATGGCGCGAGCCTTGAAGTCGAGTTGCTTCAACTCGGCGTCGGTGACCGGCGGCTTGCCCGGTGAGGTTCCCGGCAGGAGCGAATCCTTTTCGGCGGCGACCCGGCTCTCGTACTCCTGCTTCTTCTGCTGTTTCTCGGTGTACTCGTTGTAGAGCTTTTGGAGCTTCGAGCGCGACTGGCTGATTGCCGTGGTGGCCGTGGAGAAGGTGTTGTAGTTGGCCTGTGCGGTGTCGTACGTGTCCTGGACGCTCGCGATGAGCTTGTCGAGGCTGGCGACGTACACCCTTGCTGCTTCGCTCTTCTCCGGTGGCCAGGATTCGGTCAGGCTGGCGCGGTACTGCTGTAGGCGAGACAGGTGGGTCTGAGTCAGCTCGTACGTCTTTCGCAGACCGGAAACCTGTTTCCAGTGGTTCTCGGTGTCGTGGTTCTTCAGCAGGCTCCACAACTCGGGCACGGTGTATGACTGCCAGTTGGTCCCGGAGCTTCCACTCCCGCCATCGTTCTTGATCATCAGACCACCTCGGATGACGTGGTTGGGGAACCGGTCGAGTCACGGGGTGTGCCACCCGTTCTCTTCAGGCCCAGGGCGGCTTCGACGTCCTTGACGCGGGCAGCGGTGAACGCGTCGACCTCCCCGTAGTTGTCGCTGATCTTCTTGGCGGCGACGGAGAACCGATTCGTTTCGTTCGTGTAGAAATGCACCAGGTCAGTGGTGTTCACCAGTGACTCGCGGTGGTGGGTGAGGAAGGAGAGGAGTTCCCTGAACTGAACGTCCACCGGTGACAGCTCGACGCTGACGTCAGCATCGATGTATTCCAGGTGGGGCAGGTAGTTTTTGATCAGGTCGTCGCGCAGGTTGGCGGCGAACTCTTCCATCCGGCCGATGTTGGCAGCGATCTCGCCGTAGCCCTGGAGCCACTTGGGCCCCCGGTCCTCATCAGGAATCATTGGCCCTCCCCAAGCGCAACGACGCCTCTACCGCATAGAGGTTAGTCGGTTACAGCCAGTGGCGGAGACCCGTATCGAGCCTCAGACGGGGCGGCCGGACGTCCGCCAGGCATCGGCGCCACGCCGTGCCGGCATCCCGGATGCGGCCACCGCGCCGGGGCGAGAGCTGCGTACCCACGCCGAGGCGGCGGGTGGACCTGCTGGTGAGGCAGGCCGCGTACGGGTGAAGAGCGCGCCCACCAGCGCGGCGACTTCCTCGGCCGTAGGGGTTCCCCGGACGATCCGAAACGCTGGCTCTTGCGAAGACATGCGACGAGAATACGACGCTGTCGACTGACGGACGCCTCACACTGCGCGTGCCGCGTGTGTGACGAAGGTCCGAGCCGGGTACCGTCCACGGGATGTCCAACGCGCTTCCCGAACTTGTTGCTGGCCGCTATCGGCTCGTGAAGCCGCTCGGCCAGGGCGGCATGGGTCGCGTTTGGAAGGCCCGCGACGAGGTGCTGCATCGTGACGTGGCCATCAAGGAGCTGGTGCCGCCACCGGGGTTAACCGATGACGAGCGGCGGGAGATGCGCGAGCGCTCCCTGCGCGAGGCCCGGGCGATCGCCCGGCTGAACCACGTCAACGTCGTACGGGTCTTCGACGTGCTGCGTACGGACGCTGACCCGTGGATCGTGATGGAGTACGTTCCGTCCCGCTCGTTGCAGGACGTCCTCGCCGCCGATGGTCCCGTCTCGCCCGTCCGCGCCGCTGAGATCGGGCTGGGCGTGCTCGCTGCGTTGAAGTCGGCGCACAAGGCCGGCGTCATGCACCGGGACATCAAGCCGGGCAACGTCCTGATCGGCGATGACGGCCGGGTGGTGCTGACCGACTTCGGGTTGGCGACCGTACCGGGTGACCCGAACGTGACGCGTACCGGGCTGGTGCTCGGGTCACCTGCCTATATTGCCCCGGAACGGGCGAGGGACGGTACGACCGGTCCGGAGGCGGACCTGTGGTCGCTGGGCGCAACCCTCTACGCCGCCGTCGAGGGCCAGTCGCCGTACGCCCGTCCGTCCGCCATCGGGACGCTGGCCGCGCTGGCCACCGAGCCGCCACCACCCGCGAAGAATGCCGGCCCGCTCAAGGCGGTACTGGCCGGTCTGTTGCGCAAGGACCCGACGCAGCGGATCAACGCTGACGTGGCCGAGCGGCTCTTGCGCCGCGTGACCGACAAGCGGTCGCGGGCGGCGATCTCACTGCTTGACGGAGTACGCCGGCCGAGCCCGAACGGGCCACGCGAACCGCGCGAACCGCGTGAGCTGCGTACGAAGATCGCCCCGGCACCGCGCCCACCGGAGCCGCCGCCGTCCGCCAAGACCGCGGTCCTGCCCCCGTCGCCTTCTGCCTCGTCGGACGAGACGAAGCCTACCGATACCGCCGCGCCGACCGCGCGGATCACGCCTCCGACGTTGGTCAACACGCCAGCACCGGCACCGGTCTCGCCTGCTGCCCCTGTTGGGCCCGGGGAGAAGAGCAAGGGGTCCAGCTCGAAGCGGTGGGGGTTGGTGGTCGGCGGACTGGTAGCGCTACTGCTGGCGCTGTTCGTGATCGTGCCGCTGGCCAGCCGCGACTCCGACGATGACACCAACCCCGGGGCGGGTGCCGGCGCGACCCAGCCCGGGGCGAGTCAGTCACCGGCTCCGCAGCCGACGACACCGGCCCAGACACCTGCCGCGACCCCGACTGCGCAACCTTCCCAGACCGGCCTGCCCGACCCGGTGGTACCCGCCGGTTGGTACCTCCATCGGGACAAGACCGGCTTCAAGGTGCCCCTGCCGAACGGCTGGTACGTATACAGGCGTACGTCGAATGGGGAATCTGGGCCGGAGGCGGAGCGGGTGTACTTCCGGGACGGCAAGGGCCGGTGGCTACTCATCGACCAGAACAGCCAGCCGAAACAGAGTTCGGCGTTGGCTGACTGGAAGAGGCAGGAAAAGAACCGCAGGGGAACTTACAGGAACTATCGCCTGGTGACGATCCAGGAGGTCGACTACCACTGGGCGGGCACCGCCGACTGGGAGTGGATCCACACCGAGAGCGGTCGGCAGATGCATGTCCGTAACCGTGGTTTCTCAACTGCCAAGGACAAGGGGTACGCGATCCGCTGGAACGCTCCGGTGGAGCAGTGGGAGGCGGATCTGGCGATCTTCAACATCATCGCGGATGGCTTCCGGCCCGTTCGCGGCTGATTGGCATGATTCTCCGCCCGTCGGGGTACCTGTGACGGTACGACGGAAGGAGGTACGACATGAGCAGCCGAATGAGCACGGCGAAGCCGAGCGTGGCACTGTGGATGCTCGTCGCCATCGGCGATGTGGTGTTGATCCTGGCCAGCCTGGGCATGTTCGCGGTGATCGCTCTCGCGAGCGTCGTGACCGTGGCCGTCGCGATGGCAGGTGCGTGGATGCTGCTGCGGCGTAACGAGCCCGAACGGGTCACCGCCCCCGCGCGGATGACCGTACCGGCCCGGATGACGGTTCGCCGGCCGACCCGGCACGGTGCTTCGATCCGCGTTTGATCCGCACCGGACGCCCTCGATCCGCACCTGACGCCTCAGGACGATCAAGAGGTTTGCGCCACCCTGGAACCCCCAGCCTGACGCAAACCTCTTGATCGTCTAGTTCCGGGGGTCGAAGCGTACGTCGGCCAGGTCGCCGTGGACGACGATCTGCCGGTACGCGTCGGCGGCCAACTTCGACAGGTCGGCCCGCCGGATTGTTGCGCCCCAGTCGGGCCTGGCCGCAATCAGCGTACGGAAGGCCATCAGCTCCAGTCCTGCGGCGTCGGCGTCGCTGCGCCCACAGGGAGAAGCGCACCGGTACGTTCGAGTCGCTCCGGCCGACTGAGCCGGCTGCATGAGTTCCTCGCAGTAGCCGCAGCGGACCAGGCCGTGCAACGCCCAGCGGTCGATCCCGTCCGGCGTGGTCATGGCGCACACCGTCGGGTGTAGCCATGGATGATCGCGGCGACGTCCTTCCGATCGTGACTGACCAGGGCGGTCCGCGCCCTGAGGTACTGCTCGCAGGGCCAGCGGTGGCGGCAGTAGCCACAGCGGCGGATGCGGAGTAGCCACCACAGGACCGAGGGTTGATGTCGTTCGACGATGACCATCGCGCGGTCACGTTCCACCGGTCACCTCCAGGGGAATGGGTGGTGGCGCGCGACGGCTCGGGGCAGCGCTCTGGGGAGGAGCACGAGCCGTCGCGCGCGGTGAACCGATTCCGCCGGGCTGCGGACCAGGGGGATCGGCCAGTTCAACCTAATGCATCTAGATGGGTTGGGCAACACCTGATGCATCCTGTTGCCTCTTGAGGCTTGTGGTCACCGTGTCGGCCGTGATCAAATGGGCGCGCGGACCAGGGAGTGTCAGATGACTACCTCGAAAACCCAGAAGATCATCGATGACATCACGGCGAAGATCGCATCAGGTGAGCTGAAGGCAGGCGATCGCATCCCGAGCGCTGCTGAGTTCAGGGCTCAGTTCGGTGTCTCGATCACAGTGGTGCGGGACGCCGTGAATTGGCTGAAGGCGACAGGTGTGGTCAAAGGTGTACCCGGTGTCGGCGTGTTCGTGGCTGAGCGGGCCGAATAGCTTCCTCATCTGCCCCCGTTCCCTGGTTGATCATGAAGTTGTCACCCATGAATCGGCGATTCACGGGTGACAACTTCATGATCAACGGGGTCAGGGTGGGTGTTGGGCGAGGTTGATTAGGTGGGCTAGGCTCGCGGCCTATGTCGATCGACGGGTTGACCGACCTCTGGGACCGGCTCTTCGGGGCACAGCCGGATCCGCCACCGCTGCTCGTCCTGATCACCGGCATCGTCGCGCTGCTGGTGGTGCTGACCCGGCTGCCCTGGCGGATCGGCCGCAATGCGATCACCATCGCCCACGAGGGCGGACACGCACTCGCCGCACTACTCACCGGACGTCGACTGCACGGCATCCGACTGCACTCGGACACCTCCGGGCTGACCCTCTCCGCCGGTCGGCCGACCGGTCCGGGCATGGTGCTCACCCTGCTGGCCGGCTACATCGCACCCTCACTGGTCGGGCTGGCCGGTGCCTGGCTGCTCGGCGGCAACCGGATCACGCTACTGCTCTGGATAGCGGTCGCGTTGCTGCTGGCCATGCTGGTGATGATCCGCAACGTCTTCGGCATCGTGTCGATCGTCGTCACCACCGCCGTGGTGCTGGGCGTCTCCTGGTACGCAGAGCCGGACGTGCAGGCCGCGTTCGCGTACACCGGGGTGTGGTTCCTGCTCATCGGCGGCGTACGACCGGTCGGTGAGTTGCAGTCCCTGCGCAGTCGGGGGCGAATGCCGCAGTCGGACGCCGACCAGCTCGCCGGGGTCACCCGGGTACCGGCCCTGGTCTGGGTGGGCCTGTTCGGCGTCGTCAACGTGATCGCGTTGCTGATCGGTGCCTTGCTGCTGGCCGGTCCGATCCTCACCGAGTTCGGCCTGTCAGTCGGGTAGCTGCGGTGGGCCGCCGCCGCATGGGCGGCGGTCCGCCGCGTGTTATTTAGCTACCCTTACGACGAACGTAGGCGCCTACGGCGCTGGGACCGGAGTACGACGACCAGCAGCGTCACGACCAGCGCCACTCCGGCTATGCAAGCCAATGGGACTAGGGTCATGCCAGCCAGCCACAACCTGGAGTCGTCCTTCACGCGTGGCGGGTCGCCGAGCGGATTCTTCGTTACGGGCGGGATGTCCGCCGTCACGGCGGCAGCCGCATCCACGATGCCGTAACCGTAGGTGGGGTCTGGCCCTGGCGGGCCGACATCCTTCGCGGTACTCAGCAGCCGGTTGATGACTGATGGGGCGTTCAGGTCAGGGTATTTCGACCGTATGAGGGCGGCGACACCGGTAACGATCGCCGCTGCATTAGCGTTTGAGCCGGTCGGATTACGCCAGTAGGCGCCCTTGGCTGGATCGTCGGTCAACGCGATGAACTCGGATAGGCCGGGCGCGCTGAGGTTCACCCTGCTGTTAGATGCCTCATCTTCTTCTACCTCTTCGCGTTTGCCATCTCGGTCGACTCCGTTGACGACTAGGATGCCCGCCGAGATGGCGGCAGGTGATCCATGGACCACACTTTCGCTGACGATGACGACGACGTCCTTGGCGAGCGCGTAGCGGACACCGTCCCAGGTTTCCTTGCGGCGAAGATTCGGAGTATTGACCCCTGTCATGTTGATGACCCGGGCGCCCTGATCGACCAGCCACCTCAACGCGAGCGATTCGTCTTCTTCAGAGAACGTGGGGCTATCGATTGGTTGGATCTCGGCGCCGGGCGCGACCCCGAGGATGCCCGAGCCTCCACCTGCGACCACCAGCCCGGCGAGGGCGGTTTCCCCGCCTCCTACGAATGCGCGGCGGCCCGTTAAGGGCTTGACGGTGTTATCCACGGTGACGGTTTGGCGCGGGCGGACCCGACCGCCCAGATCGGGATGTTCTGTGTTGACCATGGACAGGAACATCCCGACCAGGATGCCCTTTCCAGTCGTCACGGCGTGAGCCCGCTCGATGCCGATCTGATCCAGGTACCACTGCTCATCTCGGGGGCCGCGTGCGGCGGCCGGCACTGCCGTGGTGGCAACGAGCACACCGGTGACGAGCATCGCTGACATACGACTCGCGACAGTCCAGATGCGACGAGACATGCAAGCTCCTAGACCTTGGCGGGCTTGTTCACAGCCTGCGGCCAGAGCCCTTCGGGGAAGTAGCTGTTGTTGTTCAGGATCGACCGCGCGTCGCTGAGGAGTTGGATGCTGTCGGCGGTATGGATGCCAGCTTCATGAGCGATCGTGAGGATTGCAGTCGCCGCTTTCGCAATCGCATCGGCGGCGGTGTCGATGGCTTCCAGGACGCCGACCGCCGTGGCCAGTTCGACCGCTATCTCAATGATTGCTTCGACTGCTTCAGTCAATGGACGGGCGATGTCAATGAGAAACTTGGCATTGAGGGCTGCTACATCGATTAGCCAGTTGCCGGTGTCCTCGACCACATTTGTGAGGCCCTGCAGCCCATCCTGTTGGCCCTCGCGCTTCTCATAGTAAGCCGATGCTGCTGGGCCTTGCCACACCCGTAGGGCGTCACTCCGGATCTCGCGAGAATACTTCACCATGCCACTTAGCTGTGGCAGCACCATGTTGTTCCAACCGAACCCGACCTGAATCAGCGAGAAAACGGGGAGGCCCGCCTCGATGAACTCGTTGCAGCTGCTCTTTAGTTCTTCGAACTGTTGGAAAAGGGGTTTGATGGCATTGGACACCCTCTCGTTGAACAGCAGGGCGCCTACCGGTGAGATGAGGGCTGCCGTTCGCATCGCCGAGTTGATTGCGTCGACTAGCTGTCGCTTTCCGTCGTCGAATCGGACCAGTTCTCCACTAACCTTTTCGATTGACTCCTTCAGGAGTGTTTCGGCGTGAGATTGTGCGTCATTCGGTGCCATGGCAGCCTTTCCGTAAACTCAAGCATCTCGCTTGCCGTAGATAGCCTCAAGTGTGCTTGCGGACTGCTTGTCGGAGCCGTCATACAGATCTTCGGCAATCTTGAGAGCATCGGAGATTTGTCCGAATTCCTCTTCTGCGGCCGTCATGAGTGTCCGGACCAGCTCATAGATCTCGTCGTAGGTCTTGGACAGCTGAATGGCAGTCGCCGGGTTCCCGCAAAAGAAGGCGGTTGACATCAGATTGAGGCCGGCGGTTATTCTTCTGAGATCGGCCATCTGTCCGGCTTGTTTTTTCCACTTTCGTCTCTCGACTTCAAATGCGTCGTAGACGAGGGCGATGTCACCGTCGTTGGTGGGCATGTCAGGCTCCCAACTTGCTGAAGGCGGCCATGGCATCCTGCGAGAGCAGTCGCGCCTGGCTGCGAACGACGTGACCGGCGACGGTGATCTCGGCGATGTTGCCGTCCCGAACGACTATCGTGACGAGCTGGTGCGGGCCGCTGAGCCTGCGCTCCGACTCCGGTGGCGTACGACGGCGCTCCCGTAGTTCGTCCCGTAGCTGGTCGTGCGCGCGTAGCGCTTCCTCGACATCGTCGAAGGTGACTCGACGGAAGGTCTCTGCGGGCGGGGTGGTCACGACCGGCTCGTCCACGGACAGGAGAGACGCATCCTCTTCAGCGGCTGTGATCCGTTCGGCCACGCCGGTCATCGCCTCGGTCATCGCCGACCTGTACGCCTCGAACAGTGCCGGACCGATTCCGGAGGCGCCACGTCGGCTGAACCAGCCCTCGTCGATGCCGACCGAGTCGACCCGACCGTTTCCCTGGACCGTCAGCGATACGAGTCCACTCTCGTCACGGCCCCGGTACTGCCCGTCGGAGTCGGTGGCGCCATGGATTAGCCGGCTCAACCCGAGCGCCTCGGTGCGTAGGCGGGTGAGTCGCTCCACTGGCCCGGTCGGTATGGGTCTCTCCACGGTGGACACGTCCATCCTCCCCTGTGTACGCGAAACGTCACGAAGTGTAGATCATGGGCGCTTGCTCGGTGTGGGAGCGGTCACCAGTGGTGACCGGTGGTGGCATCTGCGCTGGCGATAGGCTGCTTGGTTGATGGATCTGACGTCGGAGTTCGAGCAGCACCGGCCGTACCTGATGGCCGTGGCGTACCGGATGTTGGGCAGCCGTACCGAGGCGGAGGACGCGGTACAGGAGGCGTGGCTCCGGTACGAGGCCGCCGACCGTACCGGCATCGAGGAGCTTCGCGCCTGGCTCACCACGGTCACCGGCCGGATCTGTCTGGACGTGCTGCGGTCGGCCCGGATGCGCCGGGAGGCGTACGTCGGACCGTGGCTGCCCGAGCCGGTCGTGTCCCGCCTGCCCGCCGGCGTCGGCGCCGTTGCCGGGTTCGCCGCCGATCCCGCCGACCAGGCGGTACGCCGGGACGAGGTCAGCTACGCCCTGCTGGTGGTGATGGAGCGGCTGACCCCGGAGCAGCGGGTGGCCTTCGTCCTGCACGACGTCTTCACCGTGCCGTTCCCCGAGATCGCCGGCCTGCTTGGCATCAGCGAGGTGGCCGCGCGTCAGCTCGCCTCCCGGGCCCGTCGGGTGGTGGCCGCCGAGGGCGGCTCGGCACGGCAGCGGCCGGATGCCACCGAGCAGCGTCAGGTGATCGACGCCTTTGTCCGGGCGGTGGAGGCCGGCGACCTGGACGCGTTGCTGGCCGTGCTGGCACCGGGCGCCACCGCGACCGGCGACGGCGGTGGAGTGGTCGCCGCCGGTCGGCGCACGATCGTGGGAGCCGACAAGGTCGCCCGCTTCCTGGTGGGCCTGTTCCGTCGCCTGGTCGAGAAGGGCGGCAGCATGCGGGTCGAGCCGGTGCTGGTCAACGGCGATCCGGGCCTGCTGGTCGAAACCGGCGATCCGGCCGACCCGGTACTGCGGTTCACCATGGCCTTCGCGATCGAGGACGGCCGGATCGCCCACATCTACGACCAGCTCAACCCGGAGAAACTCACCGGCCTGCCGCGGAGCCAGCCGGGAGGCACCGGGCTACGCTCATCGGCGCGGTCCTAACGTCGCGGTCCTAACGGCGGCGGAAGAAGGCGTAGACGAACCGGCTGTTGTGCAGCTCCGAGACGGTCACCAGCTCCCAACCGTGCCGGTCGAGAAGATCGGCGGCGGCTATCGCGGGCGTCACCCGTTCCACGCCGATCCCCAGTCGGGAGACGACCGCGATGTGCCGGTGCGGATATGCGCGTAGGTCGACCTGGTTCGTCAGGAGCGCCTCGACGGTGACGACGCGGTTGCGGGCGACCAACTCCGGAGCTTCGTGGGGTAGCACGGGAACGACGTTAGTTGATGTCGTCCAGTGACGTGCTCCCGCGATCCCCGGCCGGGGTGCCGTCGGCCAGCGTGCGATTCCCGCGACATCACGCCTGGGCGGGCGTTACCCGCCCAGGCCTCCGTCAGCCGGTGGCGGCACCGGTCACAGCGGGATGTTGCCGTGCTTCTTCGGTGGCAGGGTCTCCCGCTTGGTACGCAGCACCCGCAACGCCCGGACGATCTGCCCCCGGGTCTCGTGCGGCGGGATCACCGAGTCGACGTATCCCCGTTCGGCGGCGACGTACGGGTTTGCCAACGTGTCCTCGTACTCGGCGACCTTCTCGGCGCGTACGGCGGCCGGGTCGTCGGCGGCGGCGAGTTCGGACCGGTACAGGATGTTGACCGCGCCCTGTGCCCCCATCACCGCGATCTGGGCGGTCGGCCACGCGAAGTTGAGGTCGGCACCGAGGTGCTTCGAGCCCATCACGTCGTACGCCCCGCCGTAGGCCTTGCGGGTGATCACGGTGATCTTCGGGACGGTGGCCTCGGCGTACGCGTAGATCAGCTTGGCACCCCGGCGGATGATGCCGTCCCACTCCTGGCCGGTGCCGGGCAGGAAGCCGGGTACGTCGACGAAGGTCAGCACCGGGATGTTGAACGCGTCGCAGGTGCGGACGAACCGGGCCGCCTTCTCCGAGGCGGCGATGTCCAGCGTCCCGGCGAAGTGCATCGGCTGGTTGGCGACCACACCGACCGGGTGACCCTCGACCCGGCCGAAGCCGACCACGATGTTCTGCGCGTAGAGCGGCTGGACCTCCAGGAACTCCCCGTCGTCCAGGACGTGCTCGATCACCTGGTGCATGTCGTACGGCTGGTTGGCCGAATCCGGCACCAGGACGTCGAGTTCCCGGTCCTCGTCGGTCACGTCGAGTACGGCGTCGGCCGGGAACACCGGCGGCTCGTCCATGTTGTTCGACGGCAGGTACGACAGCAGCGCCTTGACGTAGTCGATTGCGTCCTCCTCGTCACTGGCGAGGTAGTGCGCGTTGCCGCTCTTGGTGTTGTGGGTGCGGGCGCCACCCAGCTCCTCCATCGCCACGTCCTCGCCGGTCACGGTCTTGATCACGTCCGGTCCGGTGATGAACATGTGCGAGGTCTGGTCGACCATCACGGTGAAGTCGGTGACCGCGGGGGAGTAGACCGCACCACCCGCGCACGGCCCCATGACCAGCGAGATCTGCGGGATCACCCCGGAGGCGCGTACGTTGCGGAAGAAGATCTCGCCGTAGAGACCGAGGCTGACCACGCCCTCCTGGATCCGTGCGCCGCCGGAGTCGTTGATGCCGACGACCGGGCAGCCGATCTTCATGGCCAGTTCCATCACCTTGACGATTTTCTGGCCGAACACCTCGCCGAGCGAGCCGCCGAAGACCGTGAAGTCCTGCGCGAACACGCACACCTGACGGCCGTCGACGGTGCCGTAACCGGTCACCACCCCGTCGCCGTACGGGCGGGTCTTCTCCAGCCCGAAGTTGGTGGACCGGTGCCGGGCCAGTTCGTCCAGTTCGACGAAGGACCCCTCGTCGAGTAGCAGCTCGATCCGCTCCCGGGCGGTCTTTTTGCCCCGCGAGTGCTGCTTCTCCACCGCCCGCGCCGACCCGGCATGCACCGCTTCGTCGACCCGTCGCTCCAGGTCCGCCAGCTTCCCTGCCGTGGTGTGGACGTCGATCCCGGTCACACTGTTCGCGCTCAAGGTACCTGCCTTTCGTTCGCGACTGCGGGCTCGCTGTGCTCTGCTCGCGTTCCGGCATCGCCGCGTCCCACGCGAGCGATCCCAGAACGCTCGCTCCTCGGGCTTACGTCCCGCATCGTAACGATGGTTAAGTCCGCCGCAGGCCATCGGTGGTGTGCTGTTTTCCTCAGTCGTGCGGACTGGACAGCCACAACGGTCGTGGGGACTGGACAGCGACAACGAACGGCCCGGAGAGCGGGAAGGAGCAGCCCGGCGGACGGCAACGGGCGGCCCCCGCCGGGTGCGGCGTCCGCGACGGCAACGGGCGTCCGGCCGGGTACGCCGGTGCCGGGAACCGGCGGTGGGCGGCACCGTAGGCTGGCTGGATGCCCGGCTCGCCGTACACCGACCTGGACCGTCCACCCCTCGACGAACGGCGGCTACGTCGGGCGCTGGTCTCCCCGCACGGGCCGTGGACCCGGCTGGAACTACGGACGGAGACCGCCTCCACCAACGCGGACGTGGCCGGCGCGGCCCGCTCCGGCGAGCCGGAAGGGCTGGTGGTCGTCGCCGAGCGGCAGACCGCCGGGCGTGGTCGGCGTGGTCGGGTCTGGCAGTCGCCGCCCCGCGCCGGTATCGCGGTCAGTGTGCTGCTGCGGCCCGGGGAGCCCGACGCGCACCATGGCTGGGACGCCGTACCCACCTCCGAGTACGGCTGGCTGCCGCTGCTGGCCGGGGTCGCCCTGGTCGAGACGGTGGAGCGGTTGGCCGAACTCGACTCGAACCTGAAGTGGCCCAACGACCTGCTCGTCGACGGGGCGAAGTGTGCCGGCATCCTGGCCGAGACGGTACCTGCGGTCGACCCCAAGGCACCGCCCGCGATCGTGCTCGGCATCGGTCTCAACGTCACACTGCGTGCTGACGAACTGCCGGAGAACCCGACCGGGCTGCCGGCCACCTCGCTGAAGCTGGCCGGTGCGAAGGCGACCGACCGGGCCCCACTGTTGATGGCGTTGCTGCGTTCGCTCGGCAACTGGTACGGCCGCTGGCGGGCACTGGCGGGGGACGCCGAGGCGTCCGGCCTGCGGGACGCGTACGTCGACGCCTGCGGCACCATCGGCCGGGAGGTACGGGTGCTGCTACCGACCGGTGACGATCTCGTCGGTACGGCGACCAGCCTCGACCTGGACGGTCGGTTGGTGGTGCGGGCTGCCGATGGTGAGCACCGGGTGGCTGCTGGTGACGTCCTGCACCTGCGCTGAGCGGCACGGGGAAAGTCACGACCTTCAGGTACCCGCCTCGGTGGCCGCGAGCCGCTACGGTCAGCGCGAACATTGGCGTACAAGAGGAGGTTGGCGTGGCTTTCCCCGAGGACGTGCTCACCGAGGACGAGCACGTCGTTCTACATCTGCACCCGCACTGGAAGGCGTTGATCCGACCGGTTCTGATTCTGGTGCTGGCCATCGCCGCGGTGGTGGTCGGGCTCGTGTTCCTGCCTGCGGGTTCCGGTGGCACCATCGGCCTCGCCGTGATCGGCGGGCTCGGACTGGCACTGGTGTTGTGGCTCAGTCTCTGGCCGTTCCTGGTCTGGCGCACCACCCACTACCTGTTCACCAACGAGCGGGTGCTGCTCCAGCACGGCGTACTGGCCCGTGAGCGGCGGGACATTCCCCTTACCCGGGTCAACGACCACGCGATGAGCCAGCGGTTCATCGAGCGGCTACTCGGCTGCGGCACCCTGACCATCGAGTCGGCCGGGGAGCGGGGGCAGTCGGTGCTCGCCGACGTCCCGGGTGTGCAGCAGGTGCAGACCAAGCTCTACGAACTGGTCGAGGCGCACCACGACAAGCACTCGCTCGGTGACGGTGAGATGCGCGAGATCCTCGCCGACATGCGTGACGGCAAGCCGTTGCGGGAGCAGGCCCAGTAGCGGCGCGAGCAGGCCGGGCGGTTGCGCGACCAGGCTCGGTCAGCGTGGCGTGAGTCGCGTCCGTGGTCTGTATGGGCCGGGCCGGGCCGGGCCGGAAACGGGCCGGGAGGGGCAACGAGGCTCCGGGGTTGGTGTCCCGGAGCCAAGGTCTGTCCGGGGCCGGTCAGAATCAGCCCCGGACCAGTCAGTGGCCCGTCCCCGGACCAGTCGGGGGACCGTTCCGGCCGGTCAGTGGCCCGTTCCCGGACCAGTCAGTGGCCCGTTCCGGCCGGTCAGGACTGCTCCGAACCGGCCGGCGGCTGTTCGGATCCGTTCCGCATGGCGAACCAGCCCCGGAACCGGGTGCGTAGCACTTCGCGTTCCGGCTGGTTGTCGGCGTTCAGCCGGATCATCGTGCCGGCGAGGGTGACGGTGCCGAGTCCGGGTCGGGCGGTCGACGGTTTGCTACCCATCACGTCGAGCCGTACGGCCAGCCGGTCGCCAGCCCGTACCGGCGCCAGCCAGCGTAGTTCCTCCAGCCCGGGGGAGGCGTCGGCGGCGGCGCGGGACAGCAGGTGGTCCACATAGGCGCGCATGAACAGGCTGATGGTGTAGAAGCCGCTGGCGATCAGCCCACCGTGGTGGCTCTGCCGCGCCCGGGCATCGTCGACGTGGTACCACTGCGGGTCGAAGCGCTGGGCGAAGGCCAGCATCTCGGGGCCGTCGATCGTGACCATCCCCAGGTCGAACGTCCGTCCCGGGGTCAGGTCCTCGAAGAACAACTCTGCGGGGGCACCCGTACCGGACCACATGGCGGCGGTCAGCCGGCCGTGGGGCGACGGCTGGTCGGTGCAAGCTCCGCGGCGGCGAGCTCAGCCTCGAGTTCGACGTCGATCGTCTCGGCGAGTTCGGCCACCGGGTCGAGTTCGGCCGGGTCGGTTCCCGCCGGGTCGGACGGGGACGACGTGTCCGCCGGGTCGGCCGGGGTCGGTGGGGATTCCGTCAGTTCGGTCACCGCCTCGGCGAGTTCGGCGACCGGGTCGAGTTCGGCCAGTACCTCGCCGTGTACCTCACCGTGCAGGACACCGGTTGCCGTCCCGGCGACGGCAGCGGCAGTGGCCCCGCCCTCGGCCGGCGTCGGCGGGGCGTGGTCAGCCGGGGAGGAGCGGAAGACGAAGGTCCGATAGGACCAGAACCGGAAGGCGGTGCCCAGCACCAGCCCGGCGGTCTTGGCCAGGTTGATCGCCAGCAGGCTGGTGATGCCCAGGCCGTACTTCGCCAGGGCCAGGACACCCAGCTCGATGAGCAACCCGGTTGCGTTGAACAGGAAGAACAGGGCGTACTCACGGCGCATGGCTGATTTCGGCCGGTCCCGGTACGTCCAGTGCCGGTTCATCAGGTACGACGTGATGGTGGCGACGACCGTGGCGATGACCGTCGCTTTCAGCTGTCCATCGGCGAATACCGTGAGTGCAAGGGCGTTGAACACCGCATAGTTGATGATGGTGTTGATGCCACCCACGAGGCCGAACTTCAGCGCCTCGTGGACGAACTTCTGCCAGCGATCGGGCAGTAGACGGACAAGACGCATGTAGACACCTTAGGGCAGTGCGCTGGACGGGGCCGCTGCGGCAGGCCCGAGCGGGCTTCTGGGCAGCCGGTCAATCACGCTTCGTAATTACATCCGGGGCATCCTGGGCGGCCGGACCGACGAAGACGAACCGACGGTAGGCCCAGAACCGGAACAGTGTGCCGAAGGCGGTGCCCACCAGGTTTGCCGAAATGTTGTCAGCCAGTAGCGATTTGAACACAGTGGGCCATATCGCGCCCAGTCCGTAGTGGCTGACGGCGAGGCAGGCCAGGCCGATGCCCAGGCCCACCGCGTTGAAGAAGAAGTAGAGCGAGTATTCGCGGGCCATGCCGGAACGCTCGCGGTGTCGCCAGGTCCAGAACCGGTTGCCGACGAATGCGACGGTCGCGGCCACCACGGTCGAGAACGTCTTGGCAGCCAACCGTTCCATGCCGAGGCCGGTGATCGCGTAGTTGAACAGCGCGAAGTCCGCGACGAACGCGATCGCACCCACCACACCGAACTTGCCCAACTCGTGGACGATGTGGCCGAAGCGGTCGATCAGCCGGTGGAGGAGTCCTTGCCGGGTCCGTGAGGGGCTCGGCTGGTCGCCGGTAACGGTCGATGGCACAGGTCCGAGACTACCGGCTGGAGTGGCGGCTCACCGGCAGCAACGTCGAGTCGGGGCGATCCCGTGGGTGCGACTCAATGACCGGCGTTATTGGTGAGCCTATCGTTACTCTCTGTCGATTTTGGGGAAATCGGGGCGAGACGTGTTGGTTGGTTAACCGGATCGATATCGGGTAGTGCGTGGTTGTGAGCGTCACAGGGATGGGTGGTGCGGCGAACTGAAGTACTTGCGCGAAACTGCGCGGAGCGGCGATGAATTGTTCGCGTTGAGGCAGGTTGGCCGCGTCTTGTGCAGTTCTTCACAACCAGTCCCGCTGCCCGGGGCCGTTTCCCGGTTTACGCTGGTTGGAATCCCAGGTTCACGAAGGCGAAGCGGTTCCCGCCCGTCAGAAGTCGTGCATCCCAATATCGGTCATCGTCGACCACAAGGAGATGTGTCATGGTTGCTCCGGCCACCGTTCGGGGTATCGATCAGGCCCCGACGTCCCATCCGAAACTGCTTGCCTGGGTCCGCGAAGTCGCCGAGTTGACCACCCCTGAGCGGGTTGTTTGGGTCGACGGCTCGGACGAGGAGTGGCAGCGGCTCACCGATGAACTGGTTGAAGCCGGGACGCTGATCCGGCTGAACCCGGAGCGCAAGCCGAACTCGTTCTGGGCACGTACGGACCCCTCCGACGTCGCGCGGGTCGAGGAACGTACCTTCATCTGCTCGGTCGACGAGGCCGACGCCGGACCCACCAACAACTGGATGGCGCCGGACGAGATGAAGCGCACGATGACGGATCTCTACCGCGGCTCCATGCGTGGTCGGACCATGTACGTCATCCCGTTCTGCATGGGCCCGCTCGAAGCGGAATCGCCCATGTTCGGTGTCGAGATCACGGACAGTCCCTACGTCGTTGCGTCCATGCGCATCATGACCCGAATGGGGGCCAAGGTCCTGGCCGGAATGGGAGAGGACGCCGACTTCGTGCACGCGCTGCACTCCGTCGGTGCCCCGCTGGCCCCCGGCCAGCAGGACGTCCTCTGGCCGTGCAACCAGACCAAGTACATCTCCCACTTCCCGGAGACCCGGGAGATCTGGTCCTATGGCTCCGGCTACGGCGGTAACTCGCTGCTGGGCAAGAAGTGCTACTCGCTGCGGATCGCCAGTGTGATGGGCCGGGACGAGGGCTGGCTGGCCGAGCACATGCTGATCCTCAAGATGACCTCGCCGGAGGGCAAGGTCTACCACATCGCCGGAGCGTTCCCGTCCGCCTGTGGCAAGACCAACCTGGCCATGGTCGAGCCGACCGTTCCGGGCTGGAAGGTCGAGACCATCGGTGACGACATCGCCTGGATGCGGTTCGGTGAGGACGGCCGCCTCTACGCGCTCAACCCCGAGTACGGCCTCTTCGGCGTCGCGCCGGGTACCGACTGGAAGACCAACGCCAACGCGATGCGGACGTTGGACCGGGGTAACTCGATCTTCACCAACGTCGGCCTCACCGACGACGGTGACATCTGGTGGGAGGGCATGGGCGAGCCGCCGGCCCACCTCATCGACTGGAAGGGCAAGGACTGGACGCCGGACAGCGGCGAGCTCTCCTCGCACGCCAACAGCCGGTTCTGCACCCCGATCAAGCAGTGCCCGATCCTGGCCGACGAGTACGAGGACCCGCGCGGCGTACCGATCGACGCGATTCTCTTCGGTGGCCGCCGTAAGGACACCGTGCCGCTGGTGACCGAGGCCCGGGACTGGGTGCACGGTGTCTACATGGGAGCGACCCTCTCCTCGGAGACGACGGCTGCCGCCTCCGGCCAGGTCGGCGTGGTGCGCCGCGACCCGATGGCGATGCTGCCGTTCATCGGCTACCACGCGGGTGACTACTTCCGGCACTGGATCGAGATGGGCAAGGGTGTCGACGGCGACGCCGCGAAGCTGCCGAAGGTCTACTACGTCAACTGGTTCCGTAAGGACAAGGACGGCAAGTTCCTCTGGCCCGGCTTCGGTGAGAACTCCCGGGTGCTCAAGTGGATCGTCGAGCGCATCGAGGGCAAGGCGGACGCGGTCGAGACGCCGATCGGTATGGTGCCGACCATCGACTCGCTCGATGTCGAGGGGCTCGGCCTCACCCACGAGGACGTCCGGATCGCGCTCAAGGTCGACGTCGACGAGTGGCGGAACGAGCTGCCCCTGATCACCGAGTGGTTCGAGAAGTTCGGTGACAAGCTGCCCGGTGTGCTCTGGGCCGAACTGGACGCCCTGCGGGCCCGGCTCGACGCCGAGCGGGTGGTCGAGGGAGCCTAGTCCGAGGCTTCCGGGGCCGCCCACGGCAGTGGCCGACTGGCCCCGATCGGGCATCATCATCGGTATGCCGACGGCCGCCGCGACCCACCAGGTCCGGCGGCCGTCGGCCGTTTCCGCGCTGACCGGCCTACTGGTCGTCACCGCCGTGGCCACCGTCGCGGTCGAGCTGCTCAACTGGTGGTACGCCCCGGAGCAGGGCTTCGGGCTGGCCGTACGGACCGGCTGGGCGCTGCTGCGCTCGCTGGGTTTCGTCGTCCTTGTCTGGCAGGTGCGTCGGGGCCGTACCTCGGCCCGGCCGTTCGGACTCATCCTCGCGGTGACCACCGTCTTCGCGGTCGGCCGGCTGCTCGTCCCCCGGGCCGGGACACCGCCGCTGCCCGGGGTTCTCGGCTTCGCCACCCTCACCGTGCTTTGTGTGGCCGTGGTGTGGCTGCTCTACCGCTCACCGGGGCTGCGGGAGTTCCTGGTCCGGCACCCCAACCGCCTCGTCATCGACCGGCGGGGCGTCTCCTGGCGGGAGGCGGGTCCGCGTCGGCCGCCGGTCGCCGCCTGGCTGCTGACCGTACGGGCAGCGGCGTTCACCTACAGCCCGCTGATGCTGGTGCCGGCGCTGGTGGCGGTCGGTACGGTCTTCGAGGGGCGGCTGGTTGCCGTACCCGTTCTGGTGCTCTGGGTCGTGGTCGCCCTGGGAACCGCCCACGTGGTGCTCCTCGGCACGTTCTTCCTGTTCCGGGGCCGGCGGTGGGCCCGTGCCCTGTTGGTCGCGGTGACGCTGTTCGTGCTGGTGGTGGACCTGCCGCTGTGCTGGCTGCTGCTCGGCCTCGACGGCCTCGTCCGCGACGGCGGCCCACTGGCGGTGGCCGCGGCGATCGCACTCTGGGGGCTGCGGCGGGCCGGTCAGCTGGACGTCGGCTCCGGCCGGGGCGGTCCTTCTGACCAGGTGGCCACCGATGGCCCAATCGTTCGGCCTCGGTACTCGACATCGCAGCAATGACAGTCGCTACTCTGCAAGGTGATGACTCTGCGGGACCTTCTGTATTCGGTGTACGAGCGACGGCTGACGGCAAAGCTCGCTGGCCGACCCGTACCCCGCCATGTCGGTGTGATGTGCGACGGCAATCGGCGATGGGCCAGGGAGATGGGGTACGTCGACCCCAACGACGG
Source organism: Micromonospora sonneratiae (assembly GCF_042679305.1). Classification (NCBI taxonomy): domain Bacteria; kingdom Bacillati; phylum Actinomycetota; class Actinomycetes; order Micromonosporales; family Micromonosporaceae; genus Micromonospora; species Micromonospora sonneratiae. Next base: position 41,620 of record NZ_JBHTMP010000032.1, read on the forward strand.
CCATCGGGTTGGTGCCGCAAAGATCAAACATGTTCTGAACTGGTGCGACGAGGCTGGTATCGGGCATGTCACCCTCTACCTGCTGGCCACGGAGAACCTGCGTCGTCCGGCCCAGGAACTCGACCCGCTCGTGCAGATCATCGAGGACCTGGTGGTCGAACTGGCCGAGGAGGGCAACCCCTGGCGGCTACGGATGGTCGGTGCCCTCGACCTGCTGCCGGCGCCGACGAGCGCGGCCCTGAAGGCCGCCGAGGAGCACACCCGGGACCGGACCGCCGGGGCACAGGTCAACATCGCGGTGGGGTACGGCGGTCGGCAGGAGATCGCCGACGCCGTACGGTCGCTGTTGCACGAGCACGCGGCGGCGGGCGGCACCCTCGAGGAGTTGGCCGAGGTGCTCGATGTGGAGCACATCGCCGAGCACCTCTACACCCGGGGGCAGCCCGATCCCGACCTGGTCATCCGGACCAGCGGCGAGCAACGCCTGTCGGGCTTCCTGCTCTGGCAGTCGGCGCATTCGGAGTTCTACTTCTGTGACGTGAACTGGCCCGACTTCCGGCACGTCGACTTTCTCCGCGCGCTGCGGTCGTACGCCAGCCGGCAGCGCCGGTACGGTGCCTGACACCTGACGGCAGTGCGTGACACCTGGCGGCGGTGCCTGACACCTGACGGCAGTGCGTGACACCTGGCGGTGGTGCCTGACACCGGGCGGCAGAGCCTGACGCCATCGGCCCCACCCGCCCCGGCTGCAACCGGGGTGGGTGGGGCCGGAGGTGCGTCAGGCGGCGAAGCGGTGTACGGCCTCGGTCAGGAAGTCGCCGAGCGCCTCGGGGGACTCGATGGTCAGGTCGGCGGCGGTGGAGACCTCCTGGCCGGTCTCCGGGTTGGCAACCGCGACACAGACCCCGAAGAAGGACGGGTCGGCCGATTCCCGGGCACGTAGCGCCGCGAACGCCTTGATGTCGGAGACGTCGTCGCCGAAGTACCAGGCACAACCGGCGGAGCGTACGGCTTCGTTGATCACCATGCCCTTGTCCCGGTCGACCGGTGGCTTGAGTTCGAGGACCATGCGCCCGCACTGGACCCGCAGGCCCAGCCGGGCGGCCTGGGCCTGCCCCCACTGTTCCACCGCGCCGGCCAGATCCGGGGCGGTGCGGTAGTGCAGGGCCACGGAGAGCCGCTTGTATTCCACGAGGGTGCCCTCGGGCAGTTCTGCCCGGGCCGTCTCGGCCAACTCGGCCATGGTCGGTATCCAGGGCAGCGCCGCCGGTTCGGTCACCGTCTCGGCGGACCCGTGACTGTGCTCCAACCCGTACAGCCCGTAGAGGTCGACGGTTTCGGCCAGCGGGGCGAACCGGTCCCGCAGGAAGTCCACCGGGCGGGCAGACACGATGGCCACCCGGGCAACCACGCTGGTGAGGGCGTCGAGGGCGGCCAGGACCTTCGGGACCGGCTGCACCGCGGTCGGATCGTCCTCGACGGGAGCAAGCGTGCCGTCGAAGTCGAAGAACAACACACACTGCCCGGCCCGGTCGATGGTGGCGTTCCACGCCTGTTCCACGGACAGGGGGCGGGGGAGGCGATGATTACTCGCGTTGGACGGCCGCACGGGCGTCAGCGTACCCCGACAATTGACCGATCAGACGACGTGTTGATGAACGTTCAGTCGTCTCCCCCGATCATGGCTCGACGGCCGTGCAGTCTCGGCCCGATCGGCACCACGGCCGCATCCGGATTGTGACTGAGTAGGTAGCCCTCGACGAACCCGGTGTTGTGGTCGCCGGCGTGGCTGTCGATCTCGTTGAGCCGCGCGATGAGGAACTCGGTCAGGGCGGTGATCCGCCCGTTGAGCCGGTCGTGGAGATCGGCGACCACGGCCAGCACCGTGGCGCTGCCGGCGATGGTGATGGCCAGCATGTTCAGGATGAGCGGAGCGTGGTGGCCGTTGACCGTGGCCATCACGATGTTGACGGTTACACACAGTGTCGTTGCCATGGCCGCGACCACGACTGCCATCCATTTCAGGGTCATGGCTAGACCCCTCCTTCTGTCCCGCAGGGCTGGGTTCGGCTTTGTCCCGTCCCCCCGCCGACGACGAGCCCAAGCAGTACGAACAGGCACGCTAGCGTGCCCGTTCCGTCGCTGACAGTGTGTGGATGGCGCGGTGTATGTAGATTTTCGCCATCTGAGGAACTAGCCCGCTCGTTTACTACCTTTTCGGGCATCCGGTGGCATTGTTGGGCGATATGCCAGATAACGGATTGTCTCCCGGATGTGGAACTTCTCCGCGTCGGAGATGTTCGGGTCGACCAGTCGGCGCAGGAGCGCTTCGACGTCCGGGTCCATGGGCGGGGCGCTGGGGGCCGGTCGAGCTGGCGTCGTCCGGTCCCAGCCGAGCACGCCGAAGGCAACCGCCGGGTTCAGGCCGAGTCCCTCGCAGAAGGCGACGACCCGCTTGGCCTCCGGGTCGCTGGTCCACTCGCCACGTACCCATCGGTTGATCGTCTGGCGGGAGATGCCGGTGCGGCGGGAGACCTCGGTGCCGGTCCAGGCCCGGGTCGTGCGGGCGTCGGCCAGTGCCTTGCGTACGAAGGCGGCGAAGGCGATCTTTCGCCCGTGAACGTTGTCCGACACCTGGCGACGGTACGGCCAGCTACCCGACTCTGCAGCTTCGGTCGCCTGTGCGTACCGCGTACGTGACAGATTTTCACGCTTGTCGGTGACGGGCGTATTGACTTCTTCGAGGGGGGCCACCGGGGCAGGATAGATGTACTTCGGGGTGGGTGTAATCAGACGAAAAGCTGATACTGTCACGCGGATGGGACACTCTAGCGTGTGTCACGTGCTTGAGACGATCTGTGTTCATGCGCGTCACTCCCTCGTGACGGGAGGGGATCGGTGACGGAACTTGCGACCCGAGCCCAGGCATTCGGACTGATAGCCGAGGGGGTGGCCGCCGGGCTCAGCGCCCCCTGGCGGCTGTATCTGGCCCGAGGCTGTCGTTACGTGTCGCTCAACGTGGGCGACCGCGCTGAGTGGAATTCCTGGCGTACCCACCTCGGCTGTCCGGAGCTGAGCGTGCGGGTGTACGACGCCGGGGGCGAGATCCGGCGGGCATCCGTCGCCGAGGTGATTCTCGACGGCTGCCGGATCAGCGTCGAACTGGTCGAGGAAGTGAGCACCAACGACCTCGACCGGCTGCTCAGCAACGATCCGACCACGTTCGATCCGGAGGACAGATGAGCGGCGATGGCATGCGGCCCCGGGGGCGCCGCGTGGTGCCCGGGTGGTGCGGGCGACTCGAGGAGGAGGCATGAGTCCCCTGTTCGCGGTCTTCCTCGTCCTGCTGCTCTGCTCGTCGAGCTATGCGGCCGGTCGCCTACACGGGCAGCTCAGTTACCGGATCGGTTACCGGTTCGGTTATCGGCAAGGCTATTTCGACGGCGACCGGGGGGCATGGAACCGCCGGCGTCGAGAGGCACAGGCGGCGATCGCCTCGGTGCTGGCGGTGCCATCACCCACGACATCCGACAGCGCCCGCACCGTCGTACGTCCGGGGACGACGTATACGGGTGCCTCCTTCGCGGGGACCGCGACCAACGGCGGACGGCACTCCACCGACGTGCTGGCCGGCGGAAACGCCTAGCCGGGCCGAGTGGTGGGGTGAGCGGTCACCCGTGATCACGGTGCGTAGTCCTCGCAGACGCGCGCCGTGGGGATCACGTCAGACCGGTGACGGTGATCCCACCGGCCGGGATGCGCGCAGGGGGCATGCATCCCGGCCGGTCCGCCGCAGGTGGGGAAATAGATCAAGAACAACGTGAGACGACCTAGCCCAAGCCGGCATCCGGCGGCTAGCGTCTAGTCATGGCGCGGGGCCATCCCGGGCCAGCCGGCCGGCCCGGACTCTGCGCGACTGCACGCACGGGGCCACACCCGACCTCGTGCCTCCGGGCTCCGGTACGAGGCGGACCGCGGGTGGACGGGTGCACACCCGCCGGAGCAGGCCTGTGACCAATCGCCGTACCAACCACCGGGCAGAATCTGGCCCGGCCGCCACTCCCACCAGCAGCGACACCACGTCCACCAACGGCAGGACCACGCCCACCCGGCGTCGGGCCGGTGGCGGGCGAGGCAGCGTCTCGACGTCGCCCGTCGCTTCGACGGCCACACCACCCGCGAACCGCGCGTACGTCCTGGACACCTCGGTCCTGCTCTCCGACCCGGCGGCGTACCACCGGTTCGCCGAGCACGAGGTGGTCCTGCCGCTCGTCGTGATCTCCGAACTGGAAGGCAAGCGACACCATCCCGAGTTGGGCTGGTTCGCGCGGCAGGCCCTGCGCGGGCTGGACGAGCTGCGGGTCAAGCACGGCCGGCTCGACCAGCCGGTGCCGGCCAACGACTGTGGCGGCACCCTGCGCGTCGAGTTGAACCACGTCGACGACAACGTGCTGCCGGCCGGCTTCCGCAACGAATCCAACGACACCCGGATCCTGTCCGTGGCGCTCGGCCTGCTGGCCGAGGGGCGGGACGTCACGCTGGTCAGCAAGGACATGCCACTGCGGGTCAAGGCCGCTTCGGTCGGGCTCACCGCCGACGAGTACCGGCACGGGCAGGCCAGCGACCCGACCTGGACCGGCATGGCCGAGCTGGGCCTGAGCACCGAGCAGGTCAGTCAGCTGTACGCCGGTGAGCCGGTCGACCTCGACGAGGCTGCCGGACTGCCGTGTCACACCGGGCTGGTGCTGCAGTCCCCGCGTGGTTCCGCCCTGGGTCGGGTGCTGCCCGACAAGACGGTACGGCTGGTGCGCGGCGACCGGGACGTGTTCGGGTTGCGTGGCCGGTCGGCGGAGCAGCGGATCGCCCTCGACCTGCTCCTCGACGAGTCGATCGGCATCGTCTCGCTGGGCGGCCGGGCGGGCACCGGAAAGTCGGCGCTGGCGCTCTGCGCCGGTCTGGAGGCCGTGATGGAGCGCGGCCGGCACAAGAAGGTCGTCGTCTTCCGTCCGCTGTACGCCGTCGGTGGCCAGGAGCTGGGCTATCTGCCCGGTTCGGAGGCGGAGAAGATGTCGCCCTGGGCGACGGCCGTGTTCGACACGCTGGGTGCGGTGGTGCACGAGAACGTGATGGACGAGGTGATGTCCCGGGGGATGCTGGAGGTACTTCCGCTGACCCACATCCGGGGCCGCAGCCTGCACGACGCCTTCGTCATCGTCGACGAGGCGCAGTCACTGGAGCGGGGCGTCCTGCTCACCGTGTTGTCCCGGATCGGGCAGGGCTCCCGGGTGGTGCTGACCCACGACGTGGCCCAGCGCGACAACCTGCGGGTCGGGCGGCACGACGGGGTGACCGCGGTGATCGAGGCGCTCAAGGGGCATCCGATCTTCGCCCACGTGACGCTGACCCGTTCGGAGCGTTCGCCCATCGCCGAGGTGGTGACCGACCTGCTGGAGGACATTCCGATCTAGCCAGGGGTGGCGGCTCCGGCCGGAGCCGCCACTCTCACCAGAACAGCCTCTTGCCGACTCGATGGTGCCCGTGGAGCGGTTAGCGGGAAAGGCGGCTGGGTGCAGAGGTTTTGGAGTAATTCACCCCAAATAATGGCGTGACGGAAGTCACAAATGAGGCTCATGGTTTCCCACTGGCCTCACTGTGCGCAATCGTGTCCCTGAGCGCCCGCGCGCCCGGCAGCATCGCCGAAGACGACCTGCCCGGTGGCGGACGATACCGATGATCGTGAGTCGGACGGTCACGACCCCCACGGGTCGGAGCGCTCGCGGTGCGGACACGCCGACCATCCCGGCCGGCTCGGATCCGCGCCGCGTCCATGCCCCCGACGAAGGGACCACTTCGTGAGTCGGCTGTGGAGCCGGTACGGTATCCGGACGCTGGCCATCGCCCTGCTGGCCGTAGGTGTCGCTGGCGGCTACTACCTCGGTGAAGACCGGGAAGCCCAGCAGCAAGGCATTGATGCACAACTGGCCGCGAACGTCGACCGCGCCGAACTCGACTACCAGCGGGATCGGCAGGCCGTCTACCAGGCGGCCATCGTACGGAAGCGGGCGGCCGAGCACGAGGCCGCGGTCAAGGCGGCCGAGGCGGCGAAGGCGGCGGCCGAGCGCGCCCGCAAGGCCGAGGCGGCGGCGGCCACTCGCAAGAAGGAGCGCGAGGAGGCCGTCAAGCCCTACACCGGGCCGATCCCCGCCTCGTGCAACGAGTACAGCGGCAACCGGCAGATCGGTTGCGCCCTGCTGCTCGACGCGGGCTTCGGGCTCGACCAGATGCCCTGTCTGGACAAGCTCTGGACCAAGGAGAGCGGCTGGAACGTCAAGGCCAAGAACTCCAGCAGCGGCGCGTACGGCATTCCGCAGGCGCTGCCCGGTGACAAGATGGGCCCCGGCTGGCAGAACAGCGCCGAGGTCCAGATCAGGTGGGGACTGGGCTACATCAAGGCGCGGTACGACACGCCCTGTGGTGCCTGGTCGTACTTCCAGGCCAAGGGCTACTACTAAACGAACCGCCAGTACCAGCACGAAAACCGCAAAAGGGGTACGGATCTGGGGTCCGTACCCCTTTGAGGTTTCCAGTGGGCCCTCGTGGGGCCGCTGGCCTTCGCTGTCTGCCGGATGCTGTCGACCTGGTCGACGTGGCCAACTGGTTCGCTGGTGCGCACCCGGCCGAGTGAACTTCACGAAGGGTGGAGTGGCGGTAGCTCACGATAGCTGATAGCTACTTGTGGGTGACATCCGACCTCTCCGCCCGGGGCGGCGACCCGAACCGGTTCGGCACGGACGCGTTCTACGCCGCACTCGGTCGGGCCTTCGTGGCCATGTGTGCGATCGTGCCGTTGCTCTTCGTGATCGAGGCGGTGGACGTCTGGCTGGCCGCCGGGTTCGACACGATGGCGGGCATCATTCCGCGCCGCATCGCGGGCCTCGACGGCATCTTCTTCAGTCCGTTCCTGCACCACGGATTCGACCACCTCTACAGCAACAGCGTGCCGTTGATCCTGCTCGGCACCTTCGTGCTGGCCGCCGGGGCCCGCCGGTTCGTCTACTCCACCCTGGTGATCGTGTTCGTCAGCGGCCTCGGCGTCTGGATCACCGGCTCGCCGAACTCGGTCGTGGTGGGGGCCAGCGGGGTCGTCTTCGGCTACCTCGGACTGCTCTTCGCCCGGGGGATCGTGGAACGCAGCTGGTGGAACCTGGGCGTGGTGCTGCTGGTGGGCCTGCTCTACGGCTGGCAGTTGATCGGCATTCTGCCCACCGACGAGCAGATCTCCTGGCAGGGGCACCTGTTCGGGCTGCTCGGCGGAGTCGTCTCGGCGGTGCTCTTCCGCCGTCGTCGACCACGTAACGACGATCCGTACCGGTCCGAACCGACGTTGACCCTGCCCTGAACGTATCCGCCCGGCGGTGAACCCGTCGTTCCCGTCCCGACCGGACACCGGCTGTGTCTTGCCGCGCTCCCCGGACCACGCCTACCGTCGAATACAGCAGGAGATGCCCCGTAGGCGGAAAGCGACGGTGAGCACATGCGTGAGGTCGACGTCGCCATCATCGGAGCCGGCCCGGCCGGCCTGTTCGCGGCGTACTACGCCGGTTTCCGGGGACTCTCCGTCGCGGTGGTGGACGCCCTGCCCGAGCCGGGTGGCCAGGTCACCGCGATGTACCCGGAGAAAGCCATCTTCGACGTCGCCGGCTTCCCGTCGATCAAGGGGCGGGACCTGGTGGCCAACCTGGTCGCCCAGGCAGCGGCGTTCGGACCGGAATACCTGCTCGGCGTACGGGCGCAGGAGCTGTCCTACCTGTCCGACCGGCCGGTGCTCACCCTCGCCGACGGCCAGCAACTGCACTGCGGCGCGGTCCTGATCACCGGCGGTCTGGGCAGCTTCACGCCGCGACCGCTGCCGGCGGCGGCCGGCTTCACCGGCCGTGGCATCGTCTTCTTCGTACCGCACCTGGCCGACCTCGCCGGGCACGACGTGCTCATCGTCGGCGGGGGTGACTCGGCCTTCGACTGGGCCCTCGCCCTGCAACCGCTGGCCCGGTCGGTCACCCTGGTCCACCGGCGGGACCGGTTCCGGGCCCACGCCGCGACGGTGGCCCGGGTCCAGCAGCTACCGATCCGGATCGTCGTCAACGCCGAGGTGGCGAGGATCCACGGCGACGGCCTGGTCACCGGCGCGGACCTGCTGGTCAAGGGGGGCGACGCCGAGACCGTGCCGGTGGACACCATGATCGCCGCGCTGGGGTTCACCGCCGATCTCGGGCCACTGGCCCACTGGGGGCTGACCCTGGACAAGCGGCACATCGTGGTCGACAGCACGATGGCGACCAACCTGCCCCGCGTCTTCGCCGCCGGGGACATCACCGAATACCCCGGCAAGGTCCGACTGATCGCCACCGGGTTCGGTGAGGCGGCGACGGCGGTCAACAACGCGGCCGTGATCATCGACCCGGCCGCCCACCTGTTCCCGGGCCACTCCTCCGACGTCGGGTGAGAGGAAGGGGAGCCTCCTCAACGCCTCTGCCGTGAACCGGACCCTTCCTGTGCCGTGAACCGGACCCTCTTCCTGATCGCAGAGCGGGGGTCAGGCACGTCGTCTGGACGGAAGAACCGCGATGGCCACGGCCGCCAGTGTCAGCAGTACGCCGAGTAGCGGGTACGGCCCCGGCCGGGCACCGGCGGTGGGCGCGAGCAGGTCGATCAGCAGCGCCCCGACGACCTGCCCGGCGATGGTCGCCAGGCCGAGCAGCAGTACACCGGTGAACCGGACCACCGCCGCCGCGACCCCGATGAAGACGATTCCGATCGGCCCGCCGAGGTAGAGCCAGGGCTCGGTGGGCAACGATCCGGCGGGCCAACCGCGTACCGCGACGTTGATCGCGTAGCAGACCAGCAACGCCACCGTACCGGTGAGGAAGTTCACGCCGGTGGCGGTCAGGGCGTTGCCGGCGGCGACGCGTACCCGGCCGTTGACCGCCTGCTGCCAGGCGATTCCCACGCCGGCCAACGCTGGCAGGGCGGCCAGTGCCAGCCCCGCCGGCTCGCCCAGCCGATCGGCTACCGATAGCAGGACCGCGACTACGGTGAGCACCGCACCGGCCAGGCGGGCAGCGGTGACCGGCTGCCGACCGAGCGGACCGATGCCCGCCCGGTCGACGGCGAGACTGCTGGCCGACTGACCGGCGACCACCGCCACGGTGAACACCGCCACCCCCAGCGAGCCAACGGTCAGCCCCTGGGTGGCCACCAGGAACGCCCCGCACACGCCGCCGAGGCACTGCCACGGCCGCAGGCCGCCGCGCCGTAGCGCGGCGCGCAGCGCGACCAGACCACGTCGGCCGGCCGGGGTGGCCGGCACCACCAGGAGCAGCACCAGCAGCCCCACACCGAACGAAACGACCGCCGCCGCGATCCCGTCGCCGAGGCGTACGCCCAGCTCACCGTTGATGCGCGACTGTACGGCCACCGCGACTCCGGAGAGCACGGCGAGCGCGACGCCGAAGGCCCGACGGGACAGGGATGGACCCGGGGGCGTCGATGGATCGAGCAAGTTATTCCTGTTCTGCCAGTGGTCTGCCGTCGAAGTCGATGGCCGAGTAGAGCGCCAGCTTCTCCAGCCGGTGGTACGAGTCGATCACCCGGATGGTGCCGCTCTTGGAGCGCATCACGATCGACTGGGTGTACGCCCCACCGGCCCGGTAGCTGACCCCGCGCAGCAGGTCGCCGGAGGTGACACCGGTGGCGACGAAGAAGCAGTTGTCCCCGGTAACCAGGTCGTCGGTGGTGAGTACGCGGTCGAGGTCGTGCCCGGCGTCCAGCGCCTTCTGCCGTTCGTCGTCGTCCTTCGGCCACAGCTTCGCCTGTAGCGACCCGCCCATGCACTTGAGCGCGCAGGCAGCGGTGATGCCCTCCGGGGTGCCGCCGATGCCCATCAGCACGTCCACGCCGGATTCGCCCCGGGCGGCCGCAATCGCGCCGGCGATGTCGCCGTCGGAGATGAACCGGATCGCCGCCCCCGCCCGGCGGATGTCCTGGACCAGGTCCTTGTGCCGGGGGCGGTCCAGGACGCAGACCGTCACGCCGGAGACGTCGGTGCCCTTGGCCCTGGCGATCCGCCGCAGGTTCTCGGCCACTCCGACGTTGATGTCGACGGTGTCGGCGTACGCCGGGCCGACCGCCAGTTTCTCCATGTAGAAGACGGCACTCGGGTCGAACATCGCGCCGCGCTCGGCGACCGCCAACACGGCGAGGGCGTTCGGCATGCCCTTGCTCATCAGCGTCGTGCCGTCGATCGGGTCGACCGCCACGTCGACCTCGGGACCGGTGCCGTCGCCGACCTCCTCGCCGTTGAACAGCATCGGCGCGTTGTCCTTCTCGCCCTCGCCGATCACCACGACGCCACGCATCGGAATCGAGTTGATCAGTTTGCGCATCGCGTCGACCGCTGCGCCGTCACCGCCTTCCTTGTCGCCCCGGCCAACCCATCGGCCTGCGGCCATGGCTGCGGCTTCGGTGACCCGTACCAGGTCGAGGGCTAGGTTGCGGTCCAGGCTCTGTGGGACCCGGGTGGTGGTGCTCATGACGGCTCCTCCTCGCGGCGTTGCGGGGTGGACCGGCGAGTTGCGGCGTCCGCCGATGCCGCCGCCGGCTTTGGAAGGAATCCTGACACGGTGGCCAAGTTAACGCTGGTTCGGGGCACGGGTGGTCCGGATCGCGGCAACGAGCCAAGCTGCGAAGATGGGTACGTGGACCTCGCCCAGCCTGCCGGCCGTACCCAGGATGACCAGACCGTCGACGCTTCCGCAGTCGATTCGCGGCGTTCGCAGCGGTCGGCCAAGGACATGGCCATCTCGATGCTCGTGCTACTCGTCCCGATCGCGCTGCTGCTCGGCTTCTACCGGGTGTTCCTCGGTGGTGACCAACCGGTGGTGGTCGATCCGGCACCGGCCATCGCCCAGGCCAGGTCCGCGAACGCCTTCCCGGTCGTGGAGCCGACCGGGCTCGGCTCCGAATGGCGTACGGTCAGCGCCAGCTTCCGGCGGGCCGACGACGGTGCGACGTTGCGCATCGGCTACCTCAGCCCCGACGGCAGGGGAGTGCAGCTGGTGCAGAGCAACGTGCCGGCCGAGCGGCTGATCCCGACGGAACTGGCCGCCAGCGGCCAGGCACAGGGCGCGGTCGAGTTGGCCGGGCGGAGCTGGCAGCGCTATCCGGCGAGGTCCGGTGAACGCGCCCTCGTCCTGCTGGAACCGACCCGGACGGTGATCGTGGTCGGGGCTGCCCCGGAGTCCGAACTCCATGATCTGGCCCGTTCGCTCGCTTGATCGTTGGTCCGGTCCGACCGTCGCCGCTGAGCGGTTGGCGAATGGTGATGACGATTGCCGCATTCGCCGCTTTTGATGCGAATATTGACGAGGTGGACCACTCGCGAGGTGTAATACCGGGCGCGCTTGTCGTACGGGGTCGGTAAGCTGCCCCGGTCCTTGCCTCTGATGGTGCCTACCGTCAGACAAACTTAATCCTGGAGTTGACCTTCCGTGAACATTCGACGGTGGACCGTTGCGGGTCTCGTCGCTGTATCTCTTCTTACCCCCGGGCTGACCGCCTGTGGACCTGCGGATGACGCACCGACCACCAAGTCGGAGGCGCCCGCCATCCCCGCGGACCCCAAGGAGGCGCTGCTGGCCTCCACCAAGGAGATCGCCAAGGGGAACTTCGCGTTCGCCATCAAGAGCAACGGAACTGACGGCGAGGGCGTGGTGCACATGGCCAGCCGTAGCGCCCGGTTGACGATGAAGGCGGGCGACGCGTCGAGCGAGTTCTCGATGGAGATGGAGCTCATCTACGTCGAGCCGGACAGCTGGGTGAAGGTCAAGATCGGCGGGGCGATGGCCCAGATGCCGGGCATGGAGAAGCTGAACTCCGGCAAGTACCTGCACCTCGACCAGTCCAAGATCAAGGACATCGAGGACCTGCAGTTCGACTTCGCTGACGTCGACCCGGCCGGTGCGGAACTGCTGACCAAGGCGATCATCGACGTCCAGAAGACCGGTGAGGGCACCTACAGCGGCACCCTCGACCTGTCGAAGGCATCCGAGTCGGGTCTGAGCGACGAAGAGGTGCTCAAGGCGCTCGGCGCCAAGGCCAACTCGCTGCCGTTCACGGCGAAGCTCGACACGCAGGGCCGGCTGGTCGAACTGGCCATCAAGATTCCGGCGTCCGGCGAGATCAAGGAGCAGGAGCTGACGGTCACCTACTCCAACTACGGCACGGCCACCGCACCGCAGAAGCCGGCGGCCAGCGACGTCGAAGAGGCGCCGGCCGAGATGTACGAGATGTTCAAGGGATAAGTCCCCCTTCTTTCCGAGGGGAAAGAACCCGCAGTACGACGTGAGGGCGGTCCACTGGACCGCCCTCACGGCTTTTTGACAGCCGCTCTTCTGGTTGCCGACCGCTGGGCGGTGTCGATTTCGTCACTCGCTCGATTTCGTCACTTGATCGGCTGGACGAAAGTTGGTGCCCGGCCGGTCTGCCGGATCAGCCCAATTTCTCGGGTCAGCCCGGTTCCCGGGTCAGCCGGTCTCGCGGGCCTGCCGGGCGGCGTCGATGCGTTCCCGGGCACCGTCCAGCCAGTGCTGGCAAATCTCGGCAAGCCGTTCGCCCCGCTCCCAGAGTGCCAGCGACTCCTCCAGGGAGGTCCCGCCGGCCTCCAGCCGTTCGACCACCGACGCCAGTTCGGCGCGGGCCTGCTCGTAGCTCGGCCGCTCGTCCGGCCCGGTCGCGTTCTTCTTCTGATCAGCCATGGCCGTCCTATCTCAGCACACAGGTTCCGGATCCGCGGGTTCAGCCGTCGACCGTCGCGGTCACCTCGCCCCGGGCGAACCGCAGCCGCAGCGGGTCACCGGCGGACACCTCGTCCGAAGCGCGTACCACCTGGCCGTCGGCGCGCTGCACGATGGCGTACCCCCGGTCCAGGGTTGCGGCCGGTGACAGCGCGCGGAGCCGGGCCACGGTGTGTCGCAGCTCGGTGGCGGCCGAGCCCACCCGATGGTCGAGGCAGCGGGCAGCCCGGTCCCGTAGCCCGGTCACGTCGGCGCTCCGCTGCTCGATCATCACCGTTGGCCGGGCGAGCACCGGGCGGGACCGGATGGCCTCTATCCGGTGCGACTCCCGGTCGACCAGGTTGACCACCGCCCGGTCGAGCCGCTGCCGGGCCTGCCGGATCAGCCGCAACTCCTCGGCCAGGTCGGGTACGACCCGCTTCGCGGCATCGGTCGGCGTCGAGGCGCGTACGTCCGCCACGTAGTCGATCAGCGGAGCATCCGTTTCGTGGCCGATGGCACTGATCACCGGCGTACGGCAGCCGGACACGGCCCGGCACAGCGCCTCGTCGGAGAAGGGCAGCAGGTCCTCGATGCTGCCACCGCCCCGGGCGATGATGATCACGTCGATGTTCTCGTCGGTGTCGAGCACCTTCAGCGCATCCATGATCTGCGGTACGGCGGTCGGCCCCTGCACCGCCACGTTGACGGTCCGGAACTCCACCGCCGGCCAGCGGCGACGGGCGTTGGTCAGCACGTCCCGTTCGGCGGCCGAGGCCCGACCGGTGATCAGCCCGATCCGGTTCGGCAGGAACGGTGGCCGGCGTTTCCGGGCCCGGTCGAAGAGTCCCTCCGCGGCCAGCAGCTTCTTGAGTTTCTCCAGCCGGGCCAGCAGCTCACCGAGGCCGACCTGGCGGATCTCGTCGGCCCGCAGACTGAGCGTGCCCCGGGCCGCATAGAACTCGGGCTTGGCGTGCAGCACCACCTTTGCGCCCTCGGCGAGGGTCGGCGCACCGGCGTCGAGCACGTCCCGGTTGGTGGTGACGGTGAGGCTCAGGTCGGCCGACGAGTCGCGCAGGGTGAGGAAGACGGTGGATGCCCCCGGTCGGCGGCTGATCTGGGCCACCTGTCCCTCGACCCAGACCCAGCCCAACTTGGCGATCCAGCCACTCACCTTCTGGCTGACCACCCGGACCGGCCACGGCTCGTCGGGGCTGCTGCGCGGTACCTCCGGCTGCGTCACCGGCCCAGCCTACGGCCCAAATCACCCGGGCCCGTTGATCAAGAGGTACGCGTCGTCCGCATGTCGCCCCGACGACGCCAGGTTCTTGATCAACAGGGCAATCGGGCGGTTCGGGCGGTGGCACGTAGACTGGGCGGGTGACCGAGGCCCAGGCGACCCCACAGACCGGTAAGCGCGTGCTACTGGCCAAGCCCCGTGGTTACTGCGCTGGCGTGGACCGCGCGGTGCAGACCGTGGAGGAGGCGCTCAAGCTCTACGGCGCGCCGATCTACGTACGCAAGCAGATCGTGCACAACAAGCACGTGGTGTCGACGCTGGAGCAGCAGGGCGCGATCTTCGTGGAGGAGAACGAAGAGGTCCCGGAGGGGGCAACCGTCATCTTCTCCGCGCACGGTGTCGCCCCCGAGGTCCACGACCAGGCGAAGGCCCGTTCGCTCAAGGCGATCGATGCGACCTGCCCACTGGTGACCAAGGTCCACCAGGAGGCCAAGCGGTTCGCCGCCGAGGACTACGACATCCTGCTGATCGGTCACGAGGGGCACGAGGAGGTCATCGGCACCTCCGGGGAGGCTCCCGACCACATCCAGCTCATCGACGGGCCGGCGGACGCGGACAAGGTCACCGTCCGGGACCCGAACAAGGTCGTCTGGCTCTCCCAGACCACGCTGTCCGTGGACGAGACGCTGGAGACGGTGGCCCGGCTGAAGAAGCGGCTGCCGATGTTGCAGTCACCGCCGAGCGACGACATCTGCTACGCCACCTCCAACCGCCAGCACGTGGTCAAGGAGATCGCACCCGAGTGCGACGTCGTGATCGTGGTCGGCTCGCGTAACTCGTCCAACTCCGTACGGTTGGTCGAGGTCGCCCTCGACGCGGGCGCGCGGGCGGGTCATCTGGTGGACTACGCCTCGGAAATCGCCGACGAGTGGCTGGCCGGTGCGACCACGGTGGGACTGACCTCGGGGGCCAGCGTGCCCGACGACCTGGTCATGCAGGTCCTCGACCACCTCGCGGCCCGGGGCTTCACCGACGTGACCGAGGTGACGACCGCCGAGGAGCGGCTCACCTTCTCCCTGCCGCAGGAACTCAAGCGCGACATGAAGGCCGCTGCCACGGCCCGCTCGGCCTCCTGAGCAACGCGGTCGGCCCGTTACCTCCGACCCGACAACTGTTGGCGGTCCCGGCCTCCGACGATGCGCGGTGGGTGACCGGTCGGTTGCTGGACGCCACCGGTGGTTCTGATCCGTTACCACGGTCACGGAACGGTTGATCGGCGCGCGGCATCATAGTCAGCATGAGAACGATCAGGATCGTCGCGTCGGCCATGGTCGCTTGCCTGGTCCTGAGCGCGTGCGCCCAGGACGGTACGACCGGAACGTCCCCGACCCCAAGCGCATCGGAGGGAGCACCGGTGACCAACTCGCCCGTCGACCCCGGCACCACCGACCCTGGCAACCCGTCGCCACCTCCCGCCAAGTCGCCCGCACCCCGGCCACCGGGTACGACCCCGTCGACCGGTGCGGTGACCGTCAGCGGCACGATCACCGCCGGTGTCGAGGCCGGTTGCCTCCTGCTCGACCGTTATCTACTCGTCGGTGGCCCGGGTGAAGTGCTGCGCGCCGGCGCGAGGGTGACGGTGACCGGGCGGGTGCAGCCGGACCTGATGACCACCTGTCAGCAGGGCACCCCGTTCGTGGTGGAGAGCGCCAAGGCCGCGTGACCGGCCTTCGCGTCGCCGGCTCGATCCGGCGCTGAGCCGCAGGTGTCGGACAGCACGGAGCCCGTTGCCGGGCAACGCGGTGCCGGACAGCACGAAGCCGGGCAACGCGGTGCCGGACAGCACGGAGCCCGTTCCTCCGAGGAGGAACGGGCTCCGTGGTCGTTCAGGGGCGTTGCGTCAGGAGACCGCGCCGATCGACACGGTGCTCCGACCGATGACGGCACCCTCGTTGGTCACCACGGCGAGTTCACCGTGGAGGGTACGCCCGGCGGCCGGAGCCGATGCGGCGGTCACCGAACCGGTGATCGTCGCGGTGGCGCCGTTGGCCAGGCTCAGCGTCGTGGCCGGTGCCGACAGCGAGCCGAGCGACGGTGCGACGAACGAGTCGCGGTAGTCGTACGCGGTGCTGCCGCCCTGCCCGTCGACGGCGTAGCCGACGACGACGACGCGGTAGGTGCCGGGTGCCGGGTTGGCGATGGTGACCGCCTCTTCCGAGTCACCGTCGGCGGCCTGGCCGACCAGCGTGGTGCCCCGGAAGACCTGTAGGTCGAGGTCGGCCGCCAGGTTGCCGGGGTTGCCGATACGGGCCGCGAAGACGGTCGCGCCGACCGGCACCTCGACGACGTACTCCTGCTGCGTACCCTCGGTGATCGTCGGACGGGTCGCGACGACGCTGGAGAGCGGACCGCCCTGACCAGCGACGGTGACCGGACCGTAGTTGTTCTTCAGCGACCAGTTGACCGGGGTCGCCACGTTGGCCGGAACGCTGGGCAGCTCGATCGTGGTCGGGTTCACGGCCACGCCCTGCACCCGGGCGGTCAACTGGTACGGGTTGTACAGCTCCGGCGAGGTACGGCGGGCCTCGACCTCGATCTCCCAGATACCCGGGATCGGGTTGTCGTACGACCGCTCCTCCGGCTTGCAGATGGAGGCGTCGGAGTAGTTGGTGTAGCAGTGCGTGGTCTGCGTCGGGTCGGCCGGCACACCGTACGGGTTGATCGCGATGAACCGGGTCTGCGATCCGGTCGCGATGCCCGACAGGTTGACCTGCAGCGATCCGGCGCCCTCGGGCACCGTCACGAAGTAGGTCCGGTGGGTGTTGCGCTCCACGGAGTTGCTGGCGGCGAAGCTGTAGTTCGGCTTCGTCGGCTCCTCGCCGACGATGACCGTGGTGGGCACCTCGAAGTCGACGACCGAGGTCTTCGGGTCGTCGATCCGCAGGATCGCGCTGTGCGCACCGATGCTGGCCCGGGCCTCCACGTAGAACGTGACGGTCTTGTTCAGCGGCAGGAAGATGTGCTTCGGCGCGTTACGGAACGTGCCGTCGTTGCCGACCCAGTTCAGGTTGTGCTTGATCTTCTTGTCCGGGCCGCTGGTCCGGGTGACCTTGATGGTGTACTTCTTCGTGACGTTCGGCCGCTGGCCGCCGTCCGTGGCCGCGCACCGGTTGTAGAGGCCGGTGCCCTTGTTCGGGGTGGCCAGCAGGTTCGAGATCGGGGTGCAGACCGGTGCGGTCACGTCGTAACCACGGGTCTCGACACCACCGGCCAGCAGCGCCCAGGCGCCGTTGACGTCCATCAGGCCGTTGCCCTGGCCGTGCACCGGGGTGTTGGCGATCGGCTTGGCGGACGAGTAGATCGCCCGACGCAGCGCCGCCGGGCTGACCGCCCGGTTCGTCGCCTTGGCCGCCGACAGCAGCAGCGCGGCGGCACCGGTGGCCTGGGGGGAGGCCATCGAGGTGCCCTGCAGCATCTGGTAGCCCGCCGGCAACGCGTAGCCGGCCTCGGCGACCGGACCACCCGGCTGCCAGGTCGGCGTGGTGGAGATAGCCGAGCCAGGTGCGGTGATGTTCGGCTTGAACCCGCCGTCCTCACGCGGGCCGCGGGAGGAGAACGGCTGCAGCGAGTACGGCGTGACCATCACCGAGCCGTAGTTGGCCAGCCAGCTCTCCCGGCTGGCGCTGGCGGCGACGCTGACCACGTTGCTGGTCACCGACGGGTCGCCGATGGTGTTCAGACCCGGGCCGCTGTTTCCGGCCGAGATGAAGATCTGCACACCGTAGTCGTTGATCAGTCGGTTGTAGAGCACCGACCGGGCGCTGTTGCCGTCGTTGAGCGCCGGCAGGCCACCGATCGAGATGTTCACGACGTCGACGCCCCGGTTGACGACCAGGTCGACCATGCCGGTGGTCAGCGCGGCGTAGGTGCAGCCGCCACCCCAGGTGCAGGCGCGGGCGGAGACCAGCTTGGCGCCGGGGGCGGCACCGTCGAAGACCGCGTTGCCGAACATGTCGTTGGCGGCGGTGATGCCGGCGACGTGCGAGCCGTGGGCGCTCTCCGGGAGACCGATGCTGACGTAGTCGACCAGACCCGGGCCACCGGCCGGCGTGGTGTCCACGTCCTCCCGGTACTCGACCACGAACGGCATCCGCTCGCTGATCTCGGTCGCCGGGTTGTCGGTACCGAAGTACCCGATGTCGAACTTCTCCTTGTACGGCCGCATCACGGCGTCGTCGGTGAAGTCGTTGTTCTGGTTGAGGTCCACCCGGATGTCGTGGCTCACCGGGTCGTACAGGATGCCGAATGCGTCGGTGGTGTCACCGTCGCGGTTGACGTCCCCGGCCGGGGCGCTGGTCCGCGTGATCGACTCGCTGAAGCGGTTGAACTTGTAGGTGCCGGCCGGTGCGGTCCAGGTCTGGCCGACGGCGGTGAAGGTCGGCCCGCTCACCTCGGTCAGCATCGGCCGCCAGCTGGCGTCCTCCAGCGGGTCGGTCGCGGTGACCCAGTCGACGATCTTGCGCTCGCCGGTCGTGGTGGTCTGCAGCGCCGGGTGGGCCAGGTCGACACCCGAGTCCATGATGCCGATCGTGACGCCGCGTCCGTCCCACTGCGGGTTGCTCTGCTTGAACGACACCGCGCCGGTGTCGGCCGTCGGCATGAACGGGTTGACGGCGGGGGTGTCCGCGCCGGGGGCGGTGACCGCCGCCATCTTGGCGGTACGGGCGCCGGGCCGGGCCTCCGGGATCGGGTTCGGCAGTTGAACCGTCTCGTCGAGGTCGATCGCGGTAACGCCGGGCAGCGCCGCGGCCTTCGTCACCTGCGCGGTGGGGACCTTGGCCAACAGGAAGCCGACCGAGTCGAACCGCCGGGAGACGGAACCGCCGAGCTTGGCCAGGTCGGCGGCGACGTCGTCGGCCTCGCCCTGCTTGGTGGCGACGATCAACGTGACCGTACGCTCACCCTTCGCCTTCGCTTCGGCGAGGAGCTTGGCGTCACGGGAGCCGAGAGCGTTGGCCGGGTTGGCCTTCGGCACCTCGGACTCGGTCGACGGGTTGGCGCTCGCGATGCTGGCACCACCCGCCAAGGTCATGGCGCTGGCCGCCACGACCGATGCGAGGAGACCGGCGGAGGCACGCCGGCTCCAAGTTGGGGGTTTACTCACGTTCTCTTCCTCCAGAGAACAGGGCCCTCAGAAACAGGGCACGGTTGAGCGCATCCTTCGTGGTATCTCGCTGTCTGTCACTACTGACAAGTACCTTTGTGACCACCCCGTGACGCGAAATGGTCGACTGGCGGTCAGGTTGCGACAGTACGATCACGACTAGTAGCCATCGATCTGATGGTCGGAGTCGGTGGAAGAGACTATAAGGCTCGGTGAGGGAGACTAGGCGCTCTCTCGGCTGACTGTCCGATCATCTACTCGGGACGTTGATCCGGCCGAACCAGGTGTATCGAGCAGCTCCGGGGCCTGCGGTTGCCGGGGTGCCACCTCGACCTGGCCCGGTGTGGGCAGTTCGTCGCCGGAGACCCCGAGATCGGCGAGCTTACGGGCGCTGACCAGCACCCGCGCCTCCAACGACCCGACCGCCCGGTTGTAGGCGGTCACCGCGCTGCCCAGCGACGTACCCAGCCTGGTGACGTGTTCGCCCAGTGTGGACAGTCGGCCGTACAGCTCGCGGGCCAGCGAGTGTACGGCCACCGCGTTGCGGGCGAGCGACTCCTGCCGCCAGGCGTAGGCGATCGTACGTAGCAGGGCGACCAGGGTGGCCGGGGTGGCCAGCACCACGTTGCGGGCGAAGGCGTGCTCCAGCAGCGTCGGGTCCCGCTGGAGGGCGACGTCGAGGAACGGGTCGGCCGGGACGAAGAGGACCACGAACTCCGGCGTGGATTCGAACGCCGCCCAGTAGGACTTGGCGGAGAGCGAGTCGACGTGGGCCCTGAGGTGTCGGGCGTGCGCGTCGAGGTGCTGGTTCCGCCCCCGCTCGTCCCGGGCCTCCATGGCGGTCAGGTACGCGTCGAACGGCGCCTTCGCGTCCACCACCACCGAACGGCCGCCGTGCAGCCGGACCACCAGGTCGGGGCGTACCCCCTGGTGGTCGGTCGAGGCGGTGACCTGTTCGGCGAAGTCGCAGTGCTCCAGCAGGCCGGCGGCCTCGACGATACGACGGAGCTGGTGCTCGCCCCACCGACCGCGTACCTGGGGGGCGCGCAGCGCCGCCACCAGTTGCTTGGTCTCGGTGCGTAGCTCGCCGGAGACGGCGCTCATGGTCCGTACCTGCTCACGCAGTTCGGCGTAGGCGTCCACCCGGTCGTGTTCCAGCTCGGCCACCCGCTGCTCGTAGCGGCGTAACGTTTCGTGTAGCGGGGCGACCGCGCGGGCCACCGCCTCCTGGGACTGCGCGGTCGCTTCGTAACTCAACGCCCGCATCGACTGCTCCAGCCGTCCCTCGCCCTCCCGGGTCGCCCGCAGGGTCGCGTCGAGCCGGGCGATCTCGGTCGCCGAGCGGGCGCGGGCGGCCAGCCAGCCGCCGGCCCCGCCCGCGCCGAGACAGACGATCACCACCGCCACCGTCGCAGCATCCACCCCGCGAGCATGTCAAACAGGTACGGCCACACTGTGACCTGGCTCGCTGGCTCGCCGTGGGGCTGGCCAGACGGAGCTAACGTCGTACCTATGACCTGGGTCTTGTTCTTCCTGCTTCTGGTGCTGGTCGTCGGCGGCTTCCTGTGGTGGCAGCGGGAGAGCACCGCCCGGCAGGCGCGGGCGCTGGCCGACGCCCGGGCCGACGCGCAGCGGTGGTACGAGCGGCTGGGCGGCCAGTTGATGGGCCTGCACGGCGACGATCCGGCGGTACGGCAGGCGCTGGCCGACGCGGGGGAGCGGTACACCGCCGCCGGTGGCCAGTTGGATCAGGCCCGGACGACCCGGCAGTACGAACTGGCCCGGGAGACCGCGCTGGAGGGGCTGGCCTACATCCGGGCGGCCCGGGTGGCGCTCGGCATCGATCCCGGCCCGGAGTTGCCGCAGTTGGCTGCCGCCCGGGGGGCCGGTGCGCTGACCGTGCCGCGTGAGGTCAACGTGCAGGGGCAGGTCTTCAAGGCCGGGCCGCGTCCGGGTGCCGGTACGCCCTACTACTACCCGGGTGGCCGGATGCAGGGGCGGCCGGTGCCGGCGGGCTGGTATTCGACGCCCTGGTGGAAGACCGGTCTTGCCGCTGGTGCCGGCGTGCTCGGCGGCATGTTGATCGCCGATGCGCTCTTCTCGCCCGCGTTCGCCGACCCCGGGTACGACTACGACGCCGGTGGGTTCTCCGACGGTGCCGGCTTCGAGGGCGGCGGCGAGTTCGACGGCGGCGGTGACTTCGGTGGTGGCGACTGGGGTGGTGGTGGCGGTGACTTCGGCGGCGGCGGTGACTGGGGCGGCGGCTGGGGTGGCGGTGGTGACTTCGGCGGCGGTGACTTCGGTGGTGGGGATTTCTAAGCCTCTTTGCGGGAGTATGTCCTTGTTGGTGTAGTCGGTCGCTGGTTGTCCGAGGAACGATGGGCACGGCTGCCGGACCGTGGATGGTAGGGCTGGCCGGATGGTGCCGGTCGGCACTCGACGGGCAGAGTCGACAGGGTGACTTCAGAAGTGCGGACCCGGGCACCGGGCGCGTCCCGGACCTTGACGAGTTGGCTGATCAGCGCGGGGCTCGCGGCACTGGCCGTCACGACGGTGACGGTCACCGCGCAGTCGAGCGGGCGATTCCACTGGTGGGCGGGCTTCATCCTGGTGCCCGGTGCCCTGATCGCCGCCAGCGGCGGGCCGTTGCTGGCCCGGGGCGGTGGCCGGGCCTTCACCGGCTATCTGGTGGCCTGGGTGGGCGGACTGGTGTTCGCGGTCGGGGCGATCCTCATGTTCGGGGCGATGGGCCGATGCTGGCCGATCATGATCGTGTTGCCGACGCTGGCGGTCGCCGGTACCTACTTCTGGCGACCGGTGCACCCGTTGGCCCGGGCGTTCCACCGGACGATCGCCTCGCTGGCGTTGGCGGGGGCGGCCCTCGGCGTGACGTTCCAGCTGATGACCACCGACGTGATCGACTTCGGTGAGACCGCGTGGTGGGGCGGGTTCATGATGCTGGCCGGCGTGATCATCCTGCTCAACGGGTTGGAACTGCTCCGGCACCGGATCGACTACCGGTTGCAGGCGATGACGCTGGCCGCCGGGCCGGCCGTGATCACGTTCCTGCTCGGCCTGCGGTTCCTGCGTGGCTGGCCGTACTGATCGACCGGCCGTACTGATCGACCGGATAGGCGGCGTCGCACCTGTTGCGCCAGGTGCGACGCCGCGTCCGTCTCCGCCGCGCTCGGCGTACCTCAAGAAATCCTCAATATTTTTACCGGTCGATTGATTGCGCCGTTCCCCACCCTGAAGCTTATCGCCAAACTTCACTGGAGTGCTGAAGGAAGGCTCCATCATGGGTGGTTACCAGAGGTACGGCCGGCGACCGGGTAACCATCCGGTGGGGCGCTGGGCGCGTCGGTTGGCGATCGCCACCGCGGCCGTGATGATCCTCAGTTTCGTGGTACCCCAGAGGAAGGACCCCGGTCCCGATCCGTTCCCGCTGGACTGGTTGTGGTCGGCGCTGCGGACGGCCCGGGCGGCGGCTGCGCCGCTGGTCACCGGGCTTCCGGTGCAGCCATGGGGAGCGAAGCGCGGGCCGGAGACCGCCTCGTACGCCGACACCCGGGCGGGCCGGGGCAACGGGCTGCCACCGGGCCGGGGCATCGGTGCGGTGGAGGCGTACGAACCACCGACGCGGCAACGGGGGCGCGCGGCGGTGACACCCGGTCTCGGCGACGACGCCAGCTTCAGCCCGGCGAAGAGTCGGCGGGTCGCCGAGGCCGCCTCGGCGACCTCCGACCTGTACGCCAACCCGGACGGCTCCTACACCCGCAAGGTCCACCAACTACCGGTGAACTTCAGGGACACCGACGGCAGGTGGACGCCGATCGACCCGAACCTGAGCCGGGGCGCGGACGGCCGCTACCGGCAGCGGGCCAACTCGGTCGGGTTGGACTTCGCCCCCCGCGCCGACGACGCGAACCTGACGACGGTGCGGGTGGACTCCGGCCACTCGGTCTCCTACGCGTTGGCCGGGGCGGCGAAGGTGACGCCGGTGGTGGCCGGGGACACCGTCACCTACGCCGATGCGCTGGCCGGCGTGGACCTGCGGTTCGAGTCACGGGCGACGGAGGTGAAGGAGTCCATCGTCCTGCGTTCGGCCGCCGCACCGACCTCGTACGTCTTCCCGATGCGACTGCGCGGCCTGACCCCGAAGCTGGCCGCCGACGGCTCGGTCACCCTGCACGACCGCAGGGGGACGGTGCGGGCCACCATCCCGGCCGGCTACATGGAGGACTCCCGGTTCGACCCGCAGACCGGTGCCTTCACCCGCTCGTACGGGGTGCGCTACGAACTGGTGGACGCGGGCGGCCCGGCGCTGAAGGTGACCATCGACGGGGCCTGGCTGCGGGACCCGGCCCGGGTGTTCCCGGTGACCGTCGACCCGACCACCACCTTCGGTGCCACCGGGGACACCTACGCCTACTCCACCCAGCCGGGCAACCACGGCAGCGAGAACGAACTGCTGGCCGGCACCTGGAACGGCACCGCCAAGGCGCACTCGTTCCTGCACTTCAACAACTTCGCCCTGGCGTACGGTGGATCGAAGCTGTCCTCCGTCTCCCTGAAGATCTTCAATTCCTGGGCCGGCACGTGCACCGCGAAGCCGTTCACCGTGCATCCGATCACCCAGTCCTGGACCGAGTCGGGGGTGACCAGCTACCCCGGCCCGTCGTTCGGCGCGTCGATCGGCTCGGTCACCGCCAACCCCGGTCCGGCCTGCACCAACACCGGCGGTGACCGGAGCATCGGCACCTGGATGACCGTGCCGCTGGCCGTCGACACGTTCCAGAACTGGGCGCTGGGGGGCACCAACAACGGGTTGGCGGTGTCGGCGTCGCAGACCGACATCACCCAGTGGAAGCGCTTCACCTCGCGCAACGGCCCCGCCGGCCTCGGCCCGTACCTCCAGGTGACCTACACCGCCGGGGTACGACCCCAGGTGGACGCGCAGTACCCGCCGCACGGCCACGCGGTCTCCAGCCTGACGCCGGAACTCCTGGTCGCCGCACACGACCCGGACAGCTACCCGCCGAACCCGCTGACCTACAACTTCGCCGTCTACGACAGGGCCGGCAACAAGATCAAGGAGTCCGGCCCGATCACGTCACGTAGCTGGGTGGTGCCGACCGGCACCCTGGCCTGGGGACAGACCTACCACTGGACGGTGCTGGCCAGCGACGGCTTCCTCACCAGTTCCTCGCAGACCATCAACACCCTGACCACGCCGGTACCGCAGCCGCTGATCACCTCCGGGCTCGGGCAGAACGGTGGGCAGGGCTTCGAGCCGAGCGTCGCCAACTACACCACCTCGGCGACCGACGCCACCATCGCGACGGTCGGGCCGGCGCTGTCGGTGGTCCGGTCGTACAACAGCCAGGATCCCCGGGTTGGCCTGGCCTTCGGCGCCGGCTGGTCCAGCCTCGTCGACACCCGGGCCACCGAGCAGCGGGACGCCACCGGGGCGTTGCAGACGGTCGTGGTCACCTATCCCGGTGGCCAGGACGTCGCCTTCGGCCGCAACACCGACGGGTCGTTCGCCCCGCCGCTGGGCCGGTTCGCCACCTTCACCGCCGTGACCGGCGGCTACCGCCTGGTCGACAAGGACGGCACCACCTACACGTTCACCGCCGCCACCGGGGTCGCCGGACGCTACGGGGTCACCTCGATCGCGGACGCGCAGGGCCGTACCGAGACGTTCGTCTACGACACCGCGAACCGGCTGGCCACCATCCGGTCCGCCGCCGGACGGGCGCTGCACCTGACCTGGAGCACCCCGGCCGGGGCCACCACCGCGCACGTCGCCACCGTCACCACCGACCCGGCCACCCCCGGCGCACCGGACACCGCCGCCACCTGGCGGTACGGCTACACCGGCGACCAGTTGACGAAGGTCTGCCCACCGACGTCGACGACGGCGTGCACCACGTACACCTACGGGACCGGATCGCTCTATCCGACCACCCTGATGAACGCCGCGCCCAAGTCGTACTGGCGGCTCGACGAGCGGTCCGGCACGACCGCGACCAGCGAGATGCTCGACAACCAGGGCACCGACGCCAGCACGTACACCGACGTGGCGCTCGGCCAGCCGGGCCCGCTGCCGGGGTCGACGGCCAGGGCGGCCGGGTTCAACGGCACCTCCTCCCTGGTGCGGCTGCCCGCCCAACTCTCCGGTGCCGCCACCAACCTGGCGGTCAGCATGTGGTTCAAGGCGGACGCCGGTGACCAGGGGCCGCTCTTCAGCTACCAGGCCGACCCGGTCACCGGCGGCGCGACCACGGCCGGCAACTACACCCCGGCGCTCTACCTCGGCACCAGCGGCCGGCTGCGCGGGCAGTTCTGGGACAACAGCATCAACCCGATCGCCACCGGCGGCTCGGTCACCGACGGGCAGTGGCACCACGTGGTGCTCACCGCGGCCGGCAACAAGCAGTGGCTCTACCTGGACGGCACGCTGGTCGGCACCAAGACCGGCGCGATCCAGACCATCAACGCCTACAGCACGGCGAACATGTACCTCGGGGCCGGGTTCCTCGGCGGTGCCTGGCCCGACCAGCCGCACTACACCGGCGGCACCGACAACACCGGCCACGCCGCGTACCTCAGGGGCACGGTCAGCGACGCGGCGCTCTTCGACCGGTCGCTGACCGCCGACGAGGTGGCCACCATCCACGGCACCGCGACGAAGGTGGCCCGCCCGTTGACCTCGGTGGTGCGGCCCTCCGGCAACCCGTCGGCCACCATCGCGTACGACAGCGCCACCGGCGCGGTCACCCAGGTCACCGACGCCAACGGCGGGGTGTGGAAGCTGAACCGGCCGACGGTCTCCGGCTCCAGCCAGGTGTACGCCGGCACGGTGCTCTCCGGTGGCCCGGCCGACTACTGGCGGTTCGGCGAGACCGGCACCACCGATGCCATCAACGAGGTCAACGGCAGCACGGCCACCTACAACGGGGTGACCCTCGGCAGCACCGGCGGCCCGTTCGGCGACGCCACCGTGGCCACCTTCGACGGCACCTCGTCGTACCTCAGGTTGGCCGACGGCTACGTGCCGACCAGCGGCCCGCACTCGATCAGCCTGTGGTTCCGTACGACGAGCGGCAACCGGACGTTGTTCAGCTACCAGGCCGACCCGATCACCAACGCCTCCACGCCGCAGGGCTACACCCCGGCGCTCTACATCGGGGCCAGCGGCAAGCTGCACGGCCAGTTCTACCGTTCCGGCAGCGGCATGTTCAGCAGCGCGGCCAGCGTCGCCGACGGGCAGTGGCACCACGTGGTGCTGGCCGCCGGTACGACCAGCCAGTCGCTGTACCTCGACGGTGAACTGGTCGACACCAAGACGTCCACCGTCGGGCACACCGGCCAGAACCGGGTGTACGTGGGGGCCGGGTTCCTCGGCGGTGTCTGGCCGGACCAGACGCTGAACAACACCGGCACCAACACCGGCTACCCCACCTACTTCCAGGGTGACATCGCCGAGGTGGCGTTCTACCGTACCCAGCTGACCGAGGCCCAGGCGGCGGCGCAGTTCGGGGCGCGGGGCGAGACGGCGGGCGTACCGGCGAAGACGGTGACGGTGACCGACCCGGGTGGCCGGATGCTGACCAACGTCTACGACGTGGCCACCGGTCGGCAGGTCGCCGAGACGGACGCGTTGGGCAACCAGACGAAGTACGGCTACGACGTGCGGGGCTTCCTGCGTACGGTGACCGACCCGAACGGCAACGTCACCACCACCGAGCACGACGTGCGGGGC
Organism: Micromonospora sonneratiae; assembly: GCF_042679305.1. Taxonomy (NCBI): domain Bacteria; kingdom Bacillati; phylum Actinomycetota; class Actinomycetes; order Micromonosporales; family Micromonosporaceae; genus Micromonospora; species Micromonospora sonneratiae. The sequence continues at coordinate 68,622 of NZ_JBHTMP010000032.1, forward strand.
AACATCGTCTCCAACACCACCTGTCAGGACCAGGCGGCCAGCCGGTGCTCGACGGTGTACTTCACGTACCACCCGGACGCCACCAGCACCACGCTGACCCCCGATCCACGCAACGACGTCCTGCTCACCGTCCGGGACGGCCGGTCGGCGTCGGCCACCGACGACACCTACCTGACCAGGTACGCCTACGACGCGATGGGTAACCGGATCTCGACCACCGACCCGTTGAGCCGGGTGACCCGGACCGCGTACACCGACGGCACCAGCGTGCCGGCCCTCGACGGCGGGTACGCCCCGGCCGGGTTGCCGATGACGGTGACCACGCCGGGCGGGGCGGTGCAGTCGGTCGTCTACTACGCCAGTGGTGACGTGGCGAAGGTGACCGACCCGGCGGGGAAGGTCACCACGTACCGCTACGACGGGCTCGGCCGGGTGGTGACCGAGACCGAGACGACCGACACCTTCCCGGCCGGTTTGGTCACCTCCTACGAGTACGACCTGCTGGGTCGGCCGGTGAAGCGGACCGACCCGGCGACCACCAACCGGGTCACCGGTGCCGTGCACACCCCGGTCACCACGACGGCGTACGACGTCGACGGGCTGGTCGTCTCCCAGACGATCGCCGACCTGACCGGCGGGGACGCGTCCCGGACGGAGAAGACGACCTACAACGCGTACGGGCAGCAGGTCAGCACGACCGACGCCACCGGCAAGACCACCCGGTTCGAGTACGACGCGTACGGCAACCCGGTCAAGGAACTGGACGCCGACGGCGGCGAGATCCGGTCCACGTACGACCCGGCGGGCAACCTGCTCACCTCGACGCTGGTCGGCTATGTCGGCGATCCCAACGACCCCAGCCCGGCGACCGACCTGACCGTCGAGTCCCGCAGCTACGACCCGGCGGGCCGGCTGGCCGCCCAGACCGACGCCATGGGCTGGGTGACCGCCTTCACCTACACCGACAACGGCCTGACCGCGAAGGTGGTCCGGAAGGACCCGACCACCGGGGCGTCCTTCGTGGTCCAGGAGGACAGCTACGACGGGGCCGGGAACCTGGTCACGCGGAAGACGCAGAACGGCACCACCACCGTCACCTACGCCGTCGACGCGGCCGGTCGGCCGGCCTCGTCGACCCTGGACCCGACCGGCCTGAAGCGGACCGTCAGCTACGACTACTCCCGCGACGACAACCTGGTGGCCGAGATCCTCTCGGACCCGACCGGGGTGCTCGCCCGGTCCGAGACCATGTACGACCCGATGGGCCGGGTCGTCGCCGAGACCACGCACAACTCGCTGACCACCCCGGTCGGCCGGTGGCGATTCGACCAGACCACCGGCGCGACGGCGAAGGACTCGGTGGGCAACAACCCGGCCGCTGCCACGGACGTCACCTGGAGCACCGAGCGGGGCGGTGCGGCGACCTTCAACGGCACCAGTTCCTACCTGGCCACGGACAGCCCGGCGGTGGACAGCGCGCGCAGTTTCACCGTCGCGGCCTGGGTGAAGCTCACCGACAACACCGCCCGGCGCAAGGTGCTGGCCACCGTCGGAAAGCAGCAGAGTTCGTTCGAGCTGCGGTACGACAACTCGAACAACCGCTGGCGGTTCGTCATGAAGTACGCCGACGTGCCGGACGCCGGTGGTACGGCGGCGAACTCGACCAGCGTGCCGGCGCTGAACACCTGGACCCACCTGGCCGGGGTCTACGACGCGTCGACCGGCGGACTGAGCCTCTACGTCAACGGGGTGAAGGAGGGCAGTTCGGCGCACGTCACGCCGTTCACCACCCTTGGCCCACTGCTCATCGGGGCGGGCATCTACAACGCCGAGCGGGGTGACCACTGGAAGGGCGGCATCAGTGACGTCCAGGCGTACTCCCGGGTGCTGACCGCCGCCGAGATCGGCAAGGTGTACGCCGGCACCGCGCCGACCGCCGACGCGGGCGTGGTCCGGACCAGCTACCGGCTGGACGCCGACGGCCTGGCCCGGGCGATGACCGACCCGAACGGCAACGTCACCAACTACGACTACGACGAGGCGGGCCGTCCGACCGTCACCGTCGGCCCGGCCGTGCAGAGTGAGCCGAACGGCTCGGCGGCGCTGGTGCGGCCGATCTCGTACACCGGCTACGACACCTTCGGCGCGGAGGTGGAGTCCCGGGACCCGAACGGCAACGTGGTCGTCACCGAGTACGACGCGGAGGGGCGCGAGGTCGCCACCCGGATGCCCAGCTACACCCCGCCGGGCTCGACCACGCCGATCACGCCGGTGACCACCAACAGCTACGACGCCCTGGGGCAGTTGACCAGCAGCACCGACGCGCTGGGCCGGATCACCCGGTACGGGTACGACCAGTTCGGTCGGGTCGCCAGGGTCACCGACCCGAACCAGGGGGTGACGACGTACACGTACGACCCGCTGGGCGACCAGTTGTCGATGACCGACCCGACCGGGGCGAAGTCCACCGCCACCTACGACTACCTGGCCAACCAGATCACCACGACGGACGTGGTGCGGCAGACCGGGGCGGCGTACACGACGCGGTACACGTACGGCACCAACGGGCTGCTGGCGTCGGTGAAGACCCCGGCGGGGGCGACGACCACCCTCGCGTACAACGCGGCCGGTGAGACGGTGACGGTCACCGACGCGGCGAACAACCAGACCAGATACACCTACAACGGGGCCGGCGAGCAGACCCGGGTGACCCTGGCGGACGGCACGTACACCACCACCGATTACGACATGGCCGGTCGGGAGATCGCGGAGAGGTCGTACGACGCGACCGGCCGGCTGCTGTCGTCGGAGTCGGACCGGTACGACGCGGCCGGGAACATCGTCGCCAGCACCGATGCCCGGGGCACCACCACCACCTTCACCTACGACCCGACCGGGCTGGTCACCTCCGAGGTGCAGCCGATCAGCGGCTCGGACTCGATCACCACGACGTTCGGCTACGACGCGGCCGGCAACCGCACCCGGTTCACCGACGGTCGGGGACATTCGTACCTGACCACGTACAACACCTGGAACCTGCCGGAGTCGCAGACCGAGCCGGCCACCTCGGCGTACCGGAACCTGGCCGACCGGTCGTTCACCCTGGCGTACGACGCGGCCGGCGACCCGACCCGGGCGTTCCTGCCCGGCGGGGTCACCATCGACTACGCCTACGACGAGGTCGGCAACCTGATCCGGCAGAGCGGTGCGGGTGCGGAGGTGGCGACCGGCGAGCGCCGCTTCGGCTACGACATCGGCGGCCGGGTCGTCTCGGCGACGACGCCGGCCGGCACGAACACGTTCACCTACGACGACCGGGACATGCTGTTGTCGGCCGACGGTCCGTCCGGCTCGTCGTCGTTCACCTACACCCCCGACGGGCTGCTGGCCTCGCGGACGGACGCCGCCGGGACGACCTCGTACGACTACGATCCGGCCGGCCGGCTCGCGCTGGTCGACAACGCCACGACCGGGGTGCGGGCCACCTATGCCTACGACAACCTGTCGCAGGTCAGGACCATCACCTACGGCTCGGGCGGTAACCGTACCTTCGGCTACGACGCCCAGCACCGCCTGGTCAGCGACGAGGTGAGGTCGGCCGCCGGCACCACCGTTGGCAAGATCACCTACGGGTACGACGCGAACGGCAACGAGACGTCGAAGACCACCACCGGGTTCGCCGGCTCGGCCAGCAACACCTACACGTACGACCTCGCCGACCGGCTGACCTCGTGGAGCACCGGCAGTACGACCACCGTCTACGCGTACGACAAGTCGGGTAACCGGGTGCAGGTCGGTGACCGGCTGTTCAGTTACGACGAGCGCAACCAGCTGGTCAGCGACAACAGGGGCACCACCTACCGGTACACGGCCCGGGGCACCCTCGCGGCGACCACCGGTGGTGGCGAGACCCTACCCACCGCGACCGACGCGTTCGGGCAGATCCGCAGCCAGGGCGTCGGCGGGTCGGGTGCCCAGACGTACGACTACGACGCCCTGGGCCGGGTGCTGCGGTCCGGCTTCTCCTACAGCGGGGCCGGCAACGACCTGGCCGGTGACGGTACCGCCGTCTACACCCGCGACCCGGAGGCCGACCTGGTCGGTGCGACGTCCGGGGGGACGAAGCGGATCGCCTGGACCGACCAGCACGACGACGTGGTCGGCCAGCTCGATCCGACGGCCGCCACGATGGCCGGATCGACGACCTACGACCCGCTGGGCCGGGTGCTGGCCAGCAACGGGATGATCGGCAACCTCGGTTACCAGTCGGAGTGGACCGACCGGCTGACCGGCCGGGTCAACATGCTGACCCGCTGGTACAACACCGACACCGGCCAGTTCGACACCCGGGACGCCGCGGAGGTCGACCCGGTGCCCGACTCGGTGGCGGCGAACCGGTTCGCCTACGCCGACGACAACCCGATGACGGTCACCGACCCCGACGGGCAGTGGGGGATCAAGAGCCTCGTCAAGAAGGTGAAGAAGGCCGCCAAGCGGGTGGTCAAGACCGTCAAGAAGACCGCGAAGAAGGTGGCCAAGACCGTCAAGAAGGTGGTCAAGAAGGTCAAGAAGGCGGCCAAGAAGGTCGTGCACACGGTCCGCAAGGCGGCGAGCAAGGTCAAGAAGGCGGTGTCCCGGGCGTACCACAAGGTCAAGAAAGCGGTGGTGAAGAAGTACAAACAGGTACGCAAGTGGGTCTCCCACAAGGTCGCCAAGGTCAAGCAGAAGGTCAAACGGATCTACAACAAGGTCAAGCAGGCCGGTAAGGCGGTGGTGGCCAAGGCCAGCCGGGCGATCAAGAAGACCGTCAACAAGGTCAAGGACGCCTACCACGCATCCGCGAAGTGGGTGAAGGACCACAAGAACGCGATCCTGGAGGTCGCGGCGATCGGCGCCGGAATCGTCGCCGGCCTGGCCTGTACGGCGGCCACGGCCGGGGTGGGCGCGGTCGCCTGCATGGTCGGCGCGGCAGCGGTGATCAACGTGGCCAAGGACGCCGCCCAGGGGGACATCGACGACCTCGGGGACGTGCTGGGCTCCGCCGGCACCGGTGCCCTACAGGGCCTGATGGGTGGCGTCGGCGGCGCGATCGGCGGCCGGTTGGCGGCCGGGGTGACCAGCAAGCTCGGTGGCTTCGCCAGCTCCTTCGTCGGACGCTCGGCCGGTGGTGCCCTCAGCGGTGGCGTGGGCGACGCGGTGAGCCAGTTCATGCTCACCGGACACGTCGACGCCAGCGGCGTGGTGGTGAGCGCCGGGATCGGTGCGGTCTTCGGCGGCTTCGCCAAGGGGGGTGCCTCCCGTCGGGGGCCACCGGACCCGGACGGCACCCCGAGGAACAGCGGCAGCGGATGTACGCACAGCTTCGACCCGGACACCCGGGTGCTGATGGCGGACGGCTCGACCCGCCCGATCCGGGACGTCAACGTCGGTGACCGGGTCAAGGCGACCGACCCGACGACCGGGGTGACGACCGCTCGCAAGGTCGAGGCCCTGCACCTCAACCGCGACCGGGACCTCACCGACGTCACGGTGACCGGTAACGGGCGCACCACGACCCTGCACACCACCCAGCACCACCCGTTCTGGGACCAGTCGGTCAGGCAGTGGCGCAACGCCGCCGACCTGAAGGCCAACTCGTCGATCCTGGTCGACCCGGCCGGTCGGACCCAGCGGGTCACCAAGGTCCGCAACTTCGTCGGCGACCGCTACCTGCGCGACCTCACCGTCGCCAACGACCACACCTACTACGTCCTCGCCGCCAGTGCGCCGGTCCTGGTGCACAACTGCCCGGCGGGCGGGGGCGGATCCGGCAGCGGATCCGGCAGCGGTGGCGGTCGGGGCGATGGTGGTGGTGGCCGGGCCGACGACGACAACCCGTACAGCAACTGGGACGGCATCTACGGCGGGCCGGACCTCAACCGCCGCCCCGGTGGGGTCGACGAGGGCGAGGCCGGTGAGCGGCTGCGCCGCCGCCAGGCCCAGGACCGTACGACGGAGGAGAGCGAGGCGCGGGCCAAGACCGCCCAGACCACGGCGAGCGTGGCCAAGGACGTCGGAAAGGTCGTCAACCAGGGGTCCCATGCCAACGATCCGATCTCCTCGATCGCCGTGACCGCGGTCTTCGTGGGCACCGCAATCCGTCGCGGTTGGAAGAACTGGCGGGGCCGACGCAGCGGCGGCGGCTGAGCCGGGTCAGACCAGCGAGTCGCGCCACTGCTGGTGCAGGGCCGCGTACCGGCCACCGTCGGAGACGAGGGTGGCCGGTGGCCCGTCCTCGACGATGCGGCCACCGTCGAGCACCAGCACCCGGTCGGCGATCTCGACGGTGGACAGCCGGTGCGCGATGACGATCGCCGTACGGTCGGCCAGGATGGACCGTAGCGCCCGCTGGACCAGTCGCTCGCTCGGTATGTCCAGTGACGAGGTCGCCTCGTCCAGGATCAAGACGGCGGGATCGGCGAGGAACGCCCGGGCGAACGCCACCAGTTGCCGTTGGCCGGCGGAGAGCCGGGCACCCCGGCGGCGTACCTCCGTCGCATAGCCGTCGGGCAGGGCGGAGATGAAGTCGTGCGCGCCGATCGCGCGGGCCGCCGCCACGACCTCGCTGTCGTCGGCATCCGGTCGACCGAAGCGGATGTTCTCCGCGATCGAGCCGGCGAAGAGGTAGTTCTCCTGCGTGACCACGACCACCGACCGACGTAGCTCGGTGTCGCCGACGCTGCGCAGGTCGATCCCGTCGAGGCTCACCACACCCTCGACCGGGTCGTAGAAGCGGGCGACCAGCTTGGCCACGGTCGACTTGCCGGCACCGGTGGCGCCAACCAGCGCAACGGTCTGACCGGCCGGCACCCGGAGGTCCAGCTCGGGCAGGATCAGTACGTCGGGGCGGTAGCCGAAGGAGACCCGGCGGAACTCGACCGCGCCCCGGTCCAGGTGCCCGTTCTGGCCCCCGGACAGCGGCACGGGCTGCTCCGCTTCGGGTACGGCGGGTTTCTCGTCGAGCACCCCGGCCAGCTTCTCCAGCGCTGCGGTGGCGGACTGTAGGGAGTTGTAGAACTGGCTCAACTCCTGCATCGGCTCGAAGAACCGGCGCAGATAGAGCAGGAACGCGGCGAGTACGCCGATCTCCGTGTGGCCGTTCAACACCCGGTAGCCGCCGTACGTCAGCACGACCGCGATGGTGACGTTGCCGATCAGCTTGATTCCGGGGGAGTAGGTGGCGATGAGTCGGAACGCCCGCAGGGTCGCCCGGCGGTAGTCGTCGTTGACGGCGGCGAAGATGTGCTGGTTACGGGGCTCCCGGCGGAAGGCCTGGACGGCCCGGATGCCGCCGATCGACTCGACGAAGTGGACGATCAGTAGCGCGACCGCCTCCCGGGTGCGGCGGTACGCGGTCGCCGACGCCCGGGCGAACCAGCGGGACAGCCACAACAGGAACGGGAAGGCCAGCAGGGTGGCCGCCGCGAGGGGCAGGTCCAGCCACAGCAGGACCCCGGCCACCGAGACGATGGACAGGCCGGCGAGGACGAGATCGTCGATGCCCCCGCTGACCAGTTCGGAGATCGAGTCCATGTCACTGGTCAACCGGGCGATGACGCGACCCGAGGTGTAGCGCTCGTGGAAGTCGACCGACAGCCGTAGGAAGTGGTCGTACACCCGTCGGCGGAGGTCGAGCAGGACGGCCTGGCCCACCCGGGCGGAGAGGATGAGGAATCCCCGTTTGCCGGCGTACTCGGCGACGGTGGCGACCACGAACGCAGCGGCGACGGCGACCAGCGGCCCGACGTTGCCGTCCTCCAGCGGTGTGATGGTCCGGTCGATGCCGAGCATGACCAGGTACGGCACGGCCATGCCGGCGGCGTTCTGCAACAGCAGCAGGGCCATGGTCAGCACGATGAGCCGGCGGTGTGGTCGTAGCACCGAGCCGAGCAGTTGACGACTCCGGCTGCGCAGCCGCGCGATGGCTGGTGGGTCCTCCGCTTCCGCGGCGGTCCGTTCCGCGTCCGCCTCCGGGGCGATTCCCCGCCACCGACGGATGTCGGAGTCGATGAACCGGGGATCCTCCGCTGACATCTGCGACATTACGACCGGACCAGTCCGAGGTCGCCAGGATCCTGAGCGGTGGCGGTAGCCGCATCCGTGGTGACGGCGGTGGCGGTGCCGGTGACCGTGGTGCCGGTGACCGTGGTGCCGGTGGTGGCGGTGCCGGTGACCGCCGTGCTGGTGACAGGCGCGCTGGTGACAGGCGTCGCTGGCGCGGCGGAGAGCAGGGCACGGTACGCCGGTACGGTGGCCAACAGTTCGGAGTGGGTGCCGATGGCGGCGATCCGACCATCGGCCAGCAGCGCCACCCGGTCGGCCAGCGCGATGGTCGACGGGCGGTGCACCACCAGCAGCGCGGTGGTGCCCTGTAACACCCGGCCCAGGGCGGCCTCGACCAGCGCCTCGGTGTGTACGTCCAGCGCGGAGAGCGGGTCGTCGAGCACCAGCACCCGGGGTCGGCCGATCACCGCCCGGGCCAGGGCCAGCCGCTGTCGTTGGCCACCGGACAGGGAGAGGCCCTGCTCGCCGATCCGGGTGGTCAGTCCCCACGGCAGGTCGTACACGAAGTCCGCCTGGGCCACCGCGAGCGCTGCCCGTACGTCGTCCTCGCTGGCCTCCGGACGACCCAGGGTGAGGTTCTCCCACACGGACATCGAGAAGAGCGTGGGTTCCTCGAAGGCGACCCCGACCACCTGGCGCAGCGAGCTGAGCCGGATGTCGCGGATGTCCCGTCCGTCGAGGGTGATCTGCCCGGCGGTGACATCGTGCAGCCGTGGCACCAGGGACAGCAGACTGGTCTTGCCGGCGCCGGTCGCGCCGACGATGGCCAGCGTCTCCCCGGGATGTACGGTCAGGTCGATGTCGCGCAGCAGCGGACCGGCGGCACCGGGATAGCTGAACGACACCCCGGCGAACCGGAGCGACCCGGCGGTGTCCGTGGGGGAGACCGCGACCGCCTGCGGACGGTCGGTGACCGCCGGTTCCGCGTCGAGCACCTCGTGCACCCGGTCGGCGGCGGTGATCGCCTCCTGGGCGTTGGCGATGATCCAGCCCAGCGACTCGATCGGCCAGATGAGCATCAACTGCAACGTCACGAAGGCGACGAGTTCACCGATGGTCAGCCCGCCCCGTACCGCCGCCACCGTTCCGGCCACCAGCACCACGGCCATGGTCAGATTGGGTATCAGGTCGAACAGTGCCGAGGTGTTGGCCAGCAGGCGGCTCTTGTGTATCGCAGTGTCGTGCAGTTGCCGGGTGCTGGTGGCGAACCGGTGGGCCATCCGTGGGCGACGACCGAACGCCTTGATGGTGCGTATGCCCTGCGCCGACTCCTCGACCAGGGTGGCGACGTCACCCTGCTCGTCCTGCATCTGCCGGGACGCCACGAGATAGGCGCGGGTGAACCGGCGGCTGATCAGGAACAGCGGGATCGCGCTGGCGGCTACGAGTAGACCGAGTGCGGGATGCAACCCGATCAGCAGTGCCACCACGGTGACGTAGGTGGCGGCGTTGACCACCAGGAAGATCAGGCCGAAGGAGAGGAACCGCCGGATCACCGAGAGGTCGATGGTGATCCTGGACAGCAGTTGGCCGGACTGCCACCGTTCGTGGAAGCCGACCTCCAACCGTTGGAGATGGGCGTAGACGTCGTCGCGGATGGTCGCTTCCATGCCCACCGCCAGCGACGACTGCACCCATCTCCGGATGAAGATCAACCCGGCTTCGGCGAGCCCGAGCACCAGCGCCAGCACGCCGAGGCGGAGCAGTCCACTGAGGTCGCGGTGGGCGATCGGGCCGTCGACCACCCGCTGGACAACCAGTGGTACGGCGATGCCCGCCCCGGTCGCGGCGAACGCCGCGATCAGCAGCCAGAAGAGCTGACCGAGGTAGGGGCGGACGTACTGCCGTAGTCGCCACAGGCTGCGCAGGGCAGGCGGCTTCGCGCCGAACCGTCTTGTAGTCGCATCGTCGCGGTCCGCGGGCACCCTCTGACCGTATAGGTAAACACTGATGTTGCAGAAGTGGCTTGTCGTCAACGAGCCTCGTGACTGAGCAACCACTTCTTCACAGGCAACCCCCACCGGTATCCACCGAGCCCGCCGTCGGTGCGCAGCACCCGATGGCACGGAACGAAGAGAGCCGCCGCGTTGCGGGCACAGGCTGCGGCGGCGGCCCGTACCGCCGGGGGACGTCCGGCCAGCTCGGCGAACCCGGTGTAGGTGATGGGCTCGCCCGCCTTGACCTGCCGCAGCGTCTGCCAGGCGTGCGCCATGAACTGGCCACCGGTGTACTGCTCGACCGGCACTTCGTCGATGGCGTCCAGCTCACCGTCGAGATAGGACAGCACCGCCGTGGTCACCGGTCCGAGGTCCGGTCGCGGCACCACCGCAGCGCGCATGCTCGGGTGTGCCACGGCCATCAGCGTCTCGTCGTCGGTGCCGAATCCAGCCGCCCGGACCGCGCCGTCCGGGTTGGCGATGATGCTCAGTGGACCGGCGGGAGTGTCGATTCTGGTGCTGTACAGGGCAGTCATTCCGGTCTTCCCAATCTCTTGTTCACGGTTGCCGAGCTGACCGACCACAGCCTGATCACGGCGTACGAACGCCAGGGCCGCCAGTTCTCGGCGTGTCCACTCAGGAGGGTCGGGGTGTCGGGGAGGCCGAGCGCCGCAGCGCCTGCGCGTACGGCTAGGTCGGTGGGGAGGAAGGCATCCGGGTCGCCGAGCCCGCGCATCGCCACGTAGCCGGCGGTCCACGGGCCGATCCCGGGCAGGTCGATCAGTCGCCGGGCGGTCTCCTCCCGGTCGACGCCGGGATTGAGATCGAGACTCCCGTCGGCCACCGCCCGGGCCACGGCACGGATGCTCTCCCGTCGGGCGGCCGGCATGCCGAACACGTCGTCCGGCAGGGCCAGCAGTTCCTCCGGTGACGGGAACGGCCGCAACCCCCCACCCTGTTGATCATGAAGTTGTTGTCCGGATTCGGCGCTTCTGCTGGCGATAACTTCATGATCAACAAGGTGGGGTGGGGTGATGGTGGCGGCGACCAGTCGGCCCAGCACCGTACGGGCACCGGACACGGAGACCTGCTGGCCGACGATCGCCCGTACGGCCATCTCGAAGCCGTCGACCGAGCGGGGCACCCGTACCCCCGGGGCTCCGGCGACCACCGCGGCCAGTGCCGGATCGGCGGCCAGCGTCGTGTCGACGGCCTCCGGGTCGGCGTCCAGGTCAAGCAGCCGGCGACAGCGGGCCACCGCGGGTGCCAGGTCGCGTACGTCGGCCAGCCGGAGGGTTGCCGCGATGTGCCCCGGCATCGGGGTCAGGGTGACCTCCGCCGTGCCGTGCGGCAGGCGCAGCGCCCGGCGGTATGCCCCGTCGCCGGCGTGTTCCACCCCGGGGAGCGCCCGCAGGGCGAGAAAGTCGAGCAGTGCCTCCGCGTGTAGCGGCGGCCGATAGGCCAGCCGGAGGTTGACCGTGCCCACGCCGGCAGCGGCGGTGCCGGCGTGGCCGGTGGTGTCGGCGGTTGTCCG
>NZ_JBHTMP010000033.1:0-77747 GCF_042679305.1 Micromonospora sonneratiae
CCGGTTCCGCCCGTACCACGCCCCGGGCCGTGCCCGGCGGCCCCGGCCGAGTGGGCCGCCGAGTCGCCGTATCCGCCCCGTACCGCCGCACCGCTGAGGAGTTCCCGCTGTGACCGCCGTCCTCGTACCCGTGGCCCTCGACGTCCTGGTCGTCCGGGAACCCACCGCGCCGGCCGACTGGGCACACACAGCCCTGGACCGCCCCACCCCACCGGCCAGCGGCCGGGTGCACGCAGACCTGCTGCCGGCCCCGTTCACCGCCCGTGCGCAGGCCCGCCCCGTCGGGGCCCACCTGCACTGGGGACTGCCTGACGGGCTGACCCAGGGCGTGGCCGACGAAAGCGGCGCCACCTCGTTTCGGCCCGTGCCGGACCGGTGGCTGGTCGTCCGGCTCTCCGGGCCCACGGACGGGCAACAGCCCCGGTCGGTGCATGCCTGGCTGCTGCCGTACGCGGGCGCGATCGACCCCGTCCGGGTCGACGACGCGCTGTCCGGGCCGACCCTGCCCGCACCCGGTCCCACACCGAAGTCGCCGCTGACCGCCCTCGGGCACGGCGACCTCGGCTGGGCGGGCTACTACGACAACGTCACCAACCGGTTCGCGCTGCACGACGAACTCACCGGCGTCACCGGACCGGTGGCGTACCTGGTGCTGGGCTGGTACACCAACCCGGCGCAGGACCCGCTGAAGGTCACCAGCGAGGTGGAGCACACGCGGCGGATGGAGGAACTCGGCTGGGAGATCCACCCGCCGCGTCCGACCGGACAGCCCGTGCCGGACCGGTCCGTCTACCATGCGGCCGCCATCGCGATCGGCTGGCCCACCCCGAGTTGGCCGGGTGACGGCGGGCTCCTCGGCCAGGAGACGGACTACCGGCCGGCGGCGCAGAGCGTCACGCTCGCCATCGGCGAGACCCTGGCCGAGTCACTGACCGCTGTCACCGCAGAACCTGACGACCAGTTCGCCGCTGCCCGGCTCGTGGAGGGCCTACTGCTCGGGGCGCTGGCTGACGCCGACGGGACGGACGCGGACGCCCAGCTGGACGCCGACCTGCACCAGGCGCGGTTCGGTTCGGCACCCGCCGCTGCCGGTAACGAGTACATCTGGCAGCCGGCCACCGACGGCGCCGATGGTGGCTCGTTCGTCCAGGTGGAACGGACCGCTCCCCGGGTGTGGCACGCGCTGGAACCGGCGTTGGCGGTCTCCGGCAGCGGGCGCAGTCCGAAACACGGTTCCGACGGCCGCTACTCCGACCTTGGTACCCTGCTGTGCCGGCTGGAGGGCCAGGCACTGCGGGCCTTCGGGTTGGCCGGCGGCAACCCCGGTCGAGGTGCCGATGCCCTGCCGCCCTCGCCGCTGGCCGGGCTTCCCACCGCGTACGGGGTGCCGACCGCCGCCACCGAACTGCTGGTCGAGTTGGCCTGTCTCGACCCCGGCTCGGCACCGGACCTGGCCCAGGGCACCGACACGCAGCCAGCACCGGTGGCCGCGGCGCGGGCGGCCTGGTGGGCGGCGTTCGACCCGGACCACGACGACCCGACCCTGCCCCCGCCGGGGGCCACCATCGAGGGGACACTGCCCAGCCCGGTGGGGGTGACACCACCGAGCCGGCCGTGGAACCCGCTGCTGTTGGAGTGGGAGGCGAGCTACCTGCCCTCCCCGCGGGGGGCGCACGACTGGCGGCTGGACGACACCGACTTCGTACTGCCGGGCCCGGTGCAGCGGCCAGCGGAGGAGCGGGCCCGGGTACTGCGGGGGCGAGTCATGCTCTCCCCAGCTGCCGGTACCCTCCTGGACCCCGCCGGACCCGGTGCCGACGAGCGGGACCTGCTCGGTGGCGAACTGACCGGCATCGCCGCGCAACTGCGCGGAGACCCGACCGGAGCGGTGGTCGACGCCCCGGACGCCCCGGACACGGCGACCCCGGCACCGACGCCGCAGCCTGCAGACTTCGTCGCGCTACGCGCCGGTTTCCTGCGGCTGGACCGGGCCCGACTGGTCGACGGCTTCGGCCGGTACCTGGAAATGCTGGGTGCGACCGTGCCAGTGCCGGCGCAGGTGCGTACCGGTGTGACCCTGACGGTGCCCGGGCAGCCGGACCTGGCGGCGCTACGCCCCAGGTTCACCGCACCGGCCCGGGTGTTGCTGCGGTTCGCCGACGCCACCGGGACATTGCGCGATGCCAGCGCCGGGGTGAGCCCGGTCTGCGGCTACCTGGTGCCGTCGACGACGGACCGCACGCTGGAGTTCTTCGACGCCGCCGGAAACGCGTACGGACGGCTGCGCCCCGACCCGGAGCGGGTGACCGCATGGGAGGAGGACCCGGGGCGGCCGGCCACGCTGGGGGCCGCACCGAGCCGGTTCCTGCCCAACACCTACCTGGGTCGTTTCGCCGACGGGCTGCTGGCCGCCGACAACGCGCTCGCCGCGGCCCGACGCGACGGACGGGGCGCAGGCACCGGGCAGAGCGCCCTCGAAGCGTTGCTACGGGCCCTGGACACGACCCGCTGGACGGTGGACCTGACCGGCCGCTCCGGCGACGAGCACCTGGCGCTGTTGCTGGGCCGTCCGGTCGCGGTGGTACGGGCGTACGTGAAGGTGGAGGTGGAGGACCCCCGGCAGCCGGCGGAGAACAGCACCACCGGGGTGCCGGTACGGCTGGGTGACCTCGTCCGCAGCCAGGACGGACTGCTGGCGTACTGCGTGGGCGACACGATGGACCGGTGCCACCTGGTCGACCCGGCGGTGGCGCTGCTGGCGCCCGGGCTGCCGGACGACTCGGGGGCTGCCGCCCCGCCCGGAGCCGATCCGCTTTACTCGTCCTACCTGGACACCTCGGGGACGTTCACCGTGACCCCCGGGGTGCCGGTGCCGGTGACCCTGCTGATGGCACCCGGGTCGGACGTCCACATCACCACCGGGCTGGTCCCGCAGAAGGGCATCGGCCTGCTGCGGGAGTGGACCGGGCAGGCGCTGTCCCGGCTGTCGCCCGCCCTGCGCTACGGGCCCGTGCTGCGGGAGGCCACCGACACCCGGCTGCCGCTCCCGCAGGACGTACGGGGAGTGTGGACCTGGCACCGCCGGCCCGAGCCGGGTGTTTGGGCGACCGACGAGGTCGTCGCCACCACGGTGGATGCCCGCCTGCCGGACGAACCGGCGATGACCAGCGAGGGTTGGCTCCAGGTGGCGCTGGCACCGGACACCTCGTACTTCGACAGCGCCGTACCGGTGCAGATCACCTGCATCCGTAGCACCGGATCGTCGAGCAACCGGACGGTGACCGCGCTGGGCGGTACGAACGCCGACGGCACCCACTTCCTCATCCCGGTGGCCGAGGCGATCGACTTCATCACCACCGGCCGGTTCGCGTTCTACATCGAGCAGTCCGGCACCACCCGTACGGAGATCCGGGTGGTCCGCCCGAAGAACGGTCGGCCCTACCTACGTACGGTGGCCGATGGCAGTTCACCGAACAACCTGGACCAGATGCCCGAGTGCAGTCACGTGTAGCTGTCGCGCGGGTGGTGGTGTCCGGCCACCACCCGCACCGGTCCTGATCCAGGGTGCGCTCTGCCGCACTCCCGATCCCGTGGCGACGGTCCGCAGCCGTGAACGGCGACACTTCCACCTGCCTCCGGCGTACGACCCGGATGGCGTCGTCACCACGCCCTCACGACGAGGTGGTGAAGCAAACGAACTGGGCGACCTCACACATCCGGAGCCCTTCGTAGAGCCGGCGTGGCACCGGGTATCCGTCGTCGCCCCGAGGGCCGACGACAGCCTGTGTGGCACCGAGGTCGCGGGCGGCCCGCAGAATCTCGGCGCACAGGGCGCGCGCCAGGCCACGTTCCGTGTGGTCCGGGGCGGTCCCGACCGGCTCGAACAACACCGACCCTGATTCCGCGTCGAGCCATCCCAACCCGAAGGCGGAGAGTGAACCGTCGGCCGCCACAGCGACCATGTCCAGATCCCCCCGATACACCGGTGTCGCCGTGACGGCACGGTGCTTGTCGACCGAGTAGCTCGAACCGGCCTCGTCGCCGGTTACCGGCAGGTTCAACATCCGCTTGATGCGTACGGGGTCCCAGCAGCGGCGATGCACCTCGACTCGTGCTACGAACTCGTCAGCACGGACGGGGCGGATCGAGTAGCCGTCGGGTACGGGGTGCGCTGCCAGGTCGGAAAGGTCCGTGAGATCCCGCCACAGTTGCGCGTACCACGGCCCATGGGATTCGCGGAAGCCGTGAGCTGTCAGGGCGTCGACGAGACCGGTGTGCTGTCGGGATACCTCCACCGTCACCCGGGGTGTGGCATGAAGTAGCTCGTTGATTGCGTCCGCCATCTGCGCTGGCGTGCTCTGCGGTGACATGTGCAGCGAGGCTGTCGCGGGCTGTTCGGCCGTACCTGACAGCCATGTGTCGGCGAAGCCGACGAGGGGATCACCCCATGCGAGAGTGACGTCAGGGACCGGACTGCCATCCCCGTGAGCGTCCGCCCATGCGACGTTGCCGACGTGCAGTCGCTGCTGCGGGGTCCAGGTTCGCCCGACACAGGCCAGACGCGCGGCGAGATCAGCGGTATCCACCAGGCAAGTCCGCCAAGAGCGTTCCGTACGGTCAAGCGAATTTTCCATATGGCCTGAACCTGCTCACGGCGTTCCCGGACCTACTGGGTCGTCGGCTCCGGGACGACGGTGGTCTCGGCGGCGCGGGTGTCCGGCAGCCGCGTGCGGTTGCCGGACACCGATAGCCGCCGGAGCGCATCGCGTTCCGGCGGCCGGCGTCGTCAGCCGTTGTCGATCAGGCTGGCGATCTCGTTGTAGATCAGGTGGGCCTTGGCACCCTGGTTCGACGGACAGCCGCCGAGGTGGTGCAGGGCGATCACCCGGTGGCTGGCGTTCAGCACCGGAGAGCCCGAGTTGCCGCCCGAGGTGTCACAGCTGTAGCTGATGTTCCAGGTGTTGTAGTTCGCGTTCTTCACCGTGCACAGCGTGCCACCCTGGGTGTCCTCGTAGATCGACAGCCGCTTCGGGCTGCCGTCGCCGTGACCCGGGATGTACATCCGGGTGCCGGTGGTGGTGGCGGTCGTCGCCAGGTACAGCGTGCCGAACCCCTGGATGCTGGCGAAGTTGTTCACCGAGTACAGGGCGTAGTCCAACTCGCCCGAGCCGCCGGTGCTCACCCGGTACAGCGTGGCGCCGCTGACCTTGGTGCCAGCCCCCGGGTTGTTGCCGCCGCAGGTGGCGCACTGGTAGTTGAACTGCATCTCACTACCGCTGACCTGGGACTGGGTGGAGAAGCAGTGCTTGTTGGTCAGCATCCGGTTGGTGTTGCCGACCCGCCAGGTCGTACACATCCCGCCACCGCTGATCAACAGTCGGGCCACGGCGTTGCCCCTGGCGAACTCGGTGGGGTGGCTGCTCTGGTAGCAGACCACGTCGCGGCGGGCGTCGGTGCTGCAGACGGACTGGGTGGAGAAGTTGTTCTCGGCGAGTTCCACATCGTCGTAGCCGCGCCAGAGCCGGTCGATGGTCGCGGCCTGGCCGCCCCAGCGGCGGGTGCTGTGCAACTGCACCACCGCGGTGTCGCCGTCCACCGACATCGCCCAGAAGCCAGGCTGCCCGTCGGTGGTGTAGTCCGAGCCGGTCGCCCGATCAAGGTGGCGATCGTACCGGTAGCTTTCCCGACCGTCGGGGCTGGACACGGTGACGTAGTCGCCGTCGGCCAGCCGCAGTGACTTGAAGTGCACCTTGACGTACGCCGCGCCGGGGTGCCGGATGACCTGCGTCCGGCCGTCCCGGGCGTACGACAGCGAGCTGTCGACGGTACGCAGTTCACCGACGGTGGTGACACCCTCCGCAGAGAACTGTTCCGACTCGGGAGCCCGCTCGGACTGGGGTGCGAGGGGCTGATCCGCGTACGCCGCGGTAGCGGGTGCCGACAGCAGGCTCAGCCCGAGCGTGCAGGTGCTGAGCACGACCGCCGCCGTTCGCAGGCGGCGCATGGCATGGTTCATCGTCGCTCCTCCCCAAGAAAACGGCACTTCACTGTGCTTGCAGCCTTCATACACGAAGTTAATAGATTAATACAAGGTTATCGATGTGTTGGGCGCTGGTGGGTCCGCTTCGAACCGACCGCCCAGACCTACCTGCGGCGGCCGTTGCCGAAGCCGTACGCCGTGCAGCGGGACGGACGTCGTGCAGCGGGGCGGACGTCGTACCGCTCGGGGGCACGGCTCAGCTGATCGTGCCGATCTGCTGAAAGCTCGTGGCCCCGCCATCGGGCGGGGCCACGACTTCTCCGTATGCCGGACCGGCCTACGGCGTCCGGCCCGGTGGTGCCCGGTGCCGAGCGGCCGTCGGTTGCCGAACGTTCAGTGGTTGCAGTACCAGGTGGCGTAGTAGGTGTCGGCGGTGTCGCCGTCGGAGCCGCCGTTGTTGTCCGCCCACCAGATGATGCCGGTGCTGGTGATCTGCTTGACGTAGTGGTTTCCGGTCAGGTGCCGGTGTCCCCAGGCCTGCGAGGGCGCCTCCGCGCCCGGGTTCGAGTTGATGGTGATCTGGCTGCCGGTGTCGCAGCCGGCCGATGCTGCGGCCGGTGCGGACAGGGGCAGGACGGTGAGAACCACGATCGCCGTGACAGCGAGGGCGCGGACGGCTGGTCGATGCTGCATGGAACACCCCTAACGTCGACAGGTGCCGACAGCGAAGCATCAGCCACGAAATCAACTCAACGTTCTGTCGACTTGTCGCTACCCGCGCAGCAGCTCCCTGCGGGCCGCCCGGACCGGATCCGGGCGATTCCGCCGCGCCTACGGGTAGCGCCTGGAGGATGGCCGACCGGCGTCTCCGTCGGCCATCGACCGGTACGTGACCTCGCCCGGTTCAGAGCACGTCGGGTTGGGTCAGTTCGGCCAGCCATTCGGCGGGCGCGGCGCGGATGTCGTCATCGAGCGGCAGGGCCGAGCCGTCCAACGCGCGGGACCAGGCCAGCGCTCGGCTGATCCGGGTCACCCGGCAGGCCAACGTGGCCGAGCGGCGCAGCATCGCCGTCCCACCCGGCCAGCCCGACAGGTAGGCGTCGCGTAACCGGGCCAGCTCGGGGGCGCCGGGTGAGAGGTCGAAGGTGTGCGTCGCGGCCGACAGCGCCACCAGCAACGTCCCGAATGGGTGCGCCACACTGGCGTCGCCCCAGTCGAAGAACCGGTACCGCCCACTCTGGTCGGCCTTCGTTGATGCGAAGACGTTGCCGTCATGCAGGTCATCGTGTTGCAGCGAGGCGGGTAACCCGTCGGCGCCGAGTTCCTCGCACCAGTGAAGGACATCCGGCATCACGGCCGTGACGGCAGCCGCCCGGTCTGGGCCGAGGTCGGCGCGTACCACCGGGTCCTGCAGCAGTCGGTCCAGCAACTCGGGCATCGCGGTTGGGCGTTGATCCGGCACGCCGAGTGCGACCATCGCATCGACCCGGGGCGCCAGGGTCCGCTGTAGCTCGGCGTACTCCTCGAGTAACGCCGCCCAGCGGTTCAGGGCGGCGTCCCGGGTGGGCGCGTCGTCGGTCGCCCGATCTTGAGCCGACGCCTCGCGAAGAGTGGTGCCCGCGTCGGCGGTGAGCAGCCAGCCACGCCCCGGATGCAGGGCGACCGGGGTCGGTACGGACTCCGGTACCCAGCCGGCCAGCGCTTCGGCCAGGCGCACCTCGTACCGGCAGTGGAAGGTGTTGGCCTTGAACCAGTACCACCCGCCGGCGGTCGGCACGCGACAGGTCACGGACCAGGGGCGTACGCGGAACTGCTCGATGGGGCCCGTGACCGGCGTTCCCCGTTCGGCGAGTCGGGCGGTGATCCACTGATCTGCCCCTGCCCGCCACACCGGGTCGTGCCAGTTGTTGCCATCCACGATGGATTCCTCGGGAGCTGTCCGCACGTCGCCACCGTAGCCACTGCCCGGTGCCCTGGCACGCGGTTTTACCGCCGGCTACCCGACCTGCCCGGTTCGATGCAGGGAAGGTGGTAGGCGAAGGCGGACGTTGTGCCGGTCCGGCTACGGGCTCGACATCGGGCGGGTGGATGTCGTCAATTCTGAAGATCCATCCTGTCGCAGGATCCTTGAGTAATAGGCGATCGACAATGGCGCACCGTGCGTTGTCAAACAGAGTGATCGGAGTGTTTGATTGCGGAAACGAGGTGGGAGTGACATGCATCCTGATGTGCCGCCAAGCCCGCAGCCGCCCGCTTCACCGTCCCCGGGGATGCCTCCGCCCGGCCCGCCGGTGCCACCGGTCATGATGACGTATCCGCCGCCCCGGCAGCGGGTTAACGGCTGGGCCATCGCCGCACTGGTGCTCGGAATCCTCGGCTGTCTGCTGGTCCCGATTCCGTTGGCGATCGCGTTCGGTGTCATCGCGCTGATCCAGACACGTCGGCCGAGCGTCGGAGCGACGCCGGGTTCGGTGCACATGCCCGCCCCGGCTCCCGGCGTGGTGCAACCGCCGCCGGCGGCCACCGTACCGGGCGTGTCGGACCCAGCGGCATCGAGTTCCGGCCCGGATACGGGACCTGGCCGGGGACCGGACACGACTGGGACAGGTCCGCTCGACCCACCGGCTGGGCAGCCCACCAGCGGCCCGGCGTACCCTCCGCCGACCGTCGGGTCGGGTTCCTATCCGGTGGCCGTACCCACCACCATGGGTACGGCCACCGGTTCCGTGGCGGCGACCAGCAAGGTGATGACGATCGTCCTGGTCATCATCGGTATGATCAGCGCACTGTTGTGGGCCGGGGCATGGGCCATCGGAGTCGTCTACCTGGTTACCCGGACTGGTTGCCAGGATCCGAGGCCAGGGCACGCCAACGTGTGCACCCTGAAGCCGGGCGACTGTTTCCGGCGGCCCTCATTCAATGTGACGGTCGTCGACGTCGAACTGCGGCGCTGCGACGACTCGCACAACGGCCAGGTGGTCGGTGCGTTCACCGAAGTCGGCGACGAGTGGCCTGGCATGAGCACATTCGCTCGGCATGCCGAAACCAGGTGCCGGTCCATCGTCGACCGGAACGTGAGTAGCTCCGCCATGTCGGACTCGGCGCAACTGGGCTTTCTGGCGCCGGACAGGAACTCCTGGCGCGGTGGCATCCACAACGTGTTCTGCATCGTCTACACCGACGACACGACGTGGACCCGCTCCGTACTTCGCCCTGACGCGGACCTGTCGATCCCGACGAACTGACGACACCACCGGGCCGGTGGAAGTCGCATCACGGATGCCGACGAGCTTTGTGTCGGACTGCCCGGCTGCGAAACCGGACAGGGGTACGCTTTCTTGCGAGACGAATCGTCTCGTAAGAAAGCCGGGAGGCGTCATGAACCGCGAGGTAGTCGTCGTCATCGGGGTCGGTGGAATGGGGCAGGCGATCGCCCGCCGCCAGGGCACCGGTAGGACCGTGCTACTCGCAGACTTCAGCGAGGCCATCCTGACCGACGCCGCCGAAGGCATGCGGGGTGACGGCTATACGGTCACCGTCCAGCCCGTCGACGTCTCGTCGCACCAGTCGGTGCGTGAGTTGGCCACCACCGCCGCAGGGCTGGGCAGCGTCACGCAGGTGGTGCACACCGCAGGCCTGTCGCCGGTACAGGCACCGACCAAGGCGATCCTCGCGGTCGACCTTCTCGGCGTCGGCCTGGTGCTGGAGGAGTTCAGCCATGTGATCGCCCCCGGTGGCGCCGGCGTGGTGATCTCCAGCATGGCGGGTTACGGCGTCCAGTTGAGCGCCGAGCACGAAATCCTTCTGGCGACCACCCCGGCGGACCAACTACTCCAGCTGCCGCTGTTCGCGGCGGACACGCTCGACCCCGGCGCTGCCTATGGTCTCGCCAAACGCGCCAACCACCTGCAGGTGCAGGGGGCCAGCCGCACCTGGGGCGCGCGCGGTGCGCGGATCAACTCGATCAGTCCCGGTGTCATCGCCACCCCGATGGGGCAGCAGGAGCTCAACGGAGAGCATGGCGCCTACATGCGAGCCATGATCGAGGCCTCTGGAACGGGCCGCCTCGGTACGCCCACCGACATCGCCGACGCTGCCGCGTTCCTTCTCGGCCCGACCGCCAGCTTCATCACCGGCGCCGACCTGCTCGTCGACGGCGGTGCCAGCACGGCCGCCCGCCAGATGCGGGCCGCCGCGACAGCCTGAGACAGCCGTCGTTCCAGCGTGAATCCGACGTCACTCGCGGCCGTGGAAACACAGCGGTTGGTGACCGTTGGCAGGTGGACCTGTGGAGAGGACACCGCTGGTCGGGCGTGACCCGGGCACGCTGATTCGATCACGGTTTGTGGCTGGCATCCCGAGGTGTGGTGGACGGCGCTCTGCGGAACTGCTGGCCGGGTCACGACGGTGATGTCGGATATCTCGAGTCGACCGGGTCCCGGTGTCGGTTTCTGCGACATGGCGGCCTCTGGCTGGCTCGGGGCGCAGATTCCACGAATGGTGGGTGGCCGATATCGGGTGGTGTGCGGCAGTGAAGCGAGGGTTCCTTGAACGTGCTGAGTGGGGAAATGGAGTCTGCGCGCAGGCGGGGGGCCACGATCGCGCTGGCGTGCGTCGGGGTCTTCGTCGCCTACCTGCCGGTGGTCACCGTCGCGGTGAGCCTGCCAGCGATCCAGCAGGCGCTGGATGCCTCCACCGCGCAGCTGTCGTGGATCTCCGACGCCTTCGTGTTGCCGGTCGCGGCCCTGATCCTCACGGCAGGTGTGTTCGCGGACGTGCACGGCCGCAAGAGGGTCTACCAGGTGGGCCTGGCGTTGTGCGCCCTAGGTGCCCTGGTGGCGTTGTGCGCCCGTTCGGTCCAGCTGGTTTGGGTCGGGCAGGCACTGGCTGGGGCCGGCGCTGCGGCGTTGCTGCCGGTGACGTTGGCGTTGATCAGTCATGCGGTGCCCGATCCGCGTGAGCGCGGTAGGTACATCGGTTGGTGGACGACCTGCATGATGGCGGCCATGGCGGTGCCGCCGCTGATCGCCGGAGCGATCCTCGAACACGTGGGCTGGCGGTGGATCTTCCTGCTGCCGGTGCCGGTGGCGCTGTTGACCATGGTGGTTGCCGCACGGTTGCTGGACGAGTCCCGGGTGCACGGCAAGCGCAGACTCGACTGGCCCGGGCAGCTCACCGCAGCGGTGGCGATCACCACGTTGATCTACGGGGTGATCGAGGGCGGTGCCGAGTCGTTCTCGCATCCACGGGCACTCGTGGCCCTGACGGTGGCCGTGGTGAGCGCCGCCATCTTCGTGGCGGTGGAACTGCGTAGCAGTGCTCCGATGCTGGATCTGTCGCTGTTCCGCAGCCCGGCCTTCACCGCCTCCACGCTGGCGGCCCTGATCAGCTTCCTGGGGCTGATCGGCTTCTTCTTCGTCCTGAGCCTGTACTTCGGTACGGTGCAGCAGCTGACCACCCTGCAGTCCGGCATCCGTATGGTGCTGGTCAACGTCGTGTCCATGTTCCTGGGCCTGGTGATGGGCCGGGTGATGCGCCGCGTGTCGGCCCGGATGCTCATCACCGTCGGCCTGCTGGTCGCTGCGGTCGCCCTGCTGTGCCTGACCTCGGTCGGTCCGGACACGTCGTTCGGGTCGGTGGCCTGGCGCCTGGCACTGCTGGGCCTGGGCCTCGGGCTTGCCTTCCCGTGCATCACGAACATCGCCGTCGCCTCGGTACCGCCGCATCAGGCCGGCATGGCGGCCGCGGGCAACAACGCCCTGCGGCAGGTCGGCGGAGCGCTCGGCCCGGCCATCATGGGTGCCCTGTTGACGGTGAAGGCAGTGGGCGCACTGCCCGGCCACCTCGCCGGAGCGGGCCTGAACGGCGAGATCGCGCAGCAGATCAGGGGAGCCGCCGAAGAAAGCGGGCTCGGTGCTGTGGCCCAGCTCGACCTGGGCAGCGACACCGGCCGAGCGATGGGTGCCACGGCCGAGGCGTTCCTCGACGGCCTGCGGCTGTGTCTGTTCGTTTCGGCGATCCTGCTGGTGCTTGCCGCGCTGGCCGCCGCTGTACTGCTGCGACGGTCGCGGTCCACCACGACCCCCGTCCCTGTCCCGAACGACTCCGCATCCTCGGTGGCTGTGGAACTGGCGGAACGGACCACGCCGGGATCAAGCATGGCCCAGGACCGATCATCATCGTCGACCACGGCCGTGTCCGGTCGCGAGAGCAGTACGGTGGAGACCTTCGGGTAGGCCTTGCACCGGTGGCCGGGCTTCACGTCCTGGCTACCAGGATCCGTGCCTACAATGACCCCCTACCAGCCCCTGAGCGCCCGTCCGAAGGCCGCGCCGCGCCCCGTTCCGCACTCTGCAGGAGATGCCCTGTGGCGCCCCAGACACTCGACCAGCTCGACCTGAAGCTGCTTCAGGCGCTGGAACTCGACGGGCGGGCAGCGTTCAGCCGGATTGCTCAGGTGCTGGGTGTCTCCGACCAGACCATCGCCCGTCGGTTCCGGCGGCTGGGTACGACGGCAGACCTCCGGGTGACCGGCGTGGCCGACGACAGCCGTCTGGGCCGCGACAGTTGGATCATCCGGCTCGGCTGCACCCCCAACGTGGCCGAGCAACTGGCCTCCGCGCTGGCGAAACGTCCCGACACCCAGTACATCGACCTGGTTTCCGGCGGCACCGAGGTGATGTGCGCGATGAAACCGCGCACCCGCCAGGAACGTGACGATCTGCTCCTGGAGCGCCTCCAACGCACTCCGCGCGTCACCTCGGTCAGCGCCCACTGCATCCTGCACACCTTCTACGGTGGCCCGCACGGCTGGCTGCGCAAGATCAGCGCACTCGATCCGGACGAGGAGACCGCACTGCGTCCCCCGGTCGCCGCCCGGCCCGAAGCGCCGGTCGTACTGGATGCCATCGACGAGACGCTGCTGGCCGCGCTGCGCCGTGACGGCCGCGCCCCGCTGGCGGAGCTGCAGAAGGCCACCGGCCAGTCCGAGGCCGTGATCAGGCGACGCCTGGAACGGTTGCGCACCACCGGAGTGCTGTACTTCGCCGTCGAGTTCGATCACGAACCGCTCGGGCAGGGCGTCGGGGCGATGTGCTGGCTGACCGTTGCTCCTCAGGCCCTGGCCGAAACAGGGCGGGCGGTCGCGGAACATCCCGAGGTACGCTTCGCCGGGGCCGTCACTGGCCCGGCCAACATCGTGCTCTCCCTGATCTGCCGCACGACCGGTGACCTGTACGCGTACCTGAGCGACAAGATCGGTGGCTTGACCGGTGTCCATACGGTGGAGACCGCCCTCACCCTCCGACGGGTCAAGACCCTCACCTATCGGCCACGCTGACGCCGCAGCTGGTGAAGCACGTCCCGGCCCGTCCGACTACCGAGGGTCGTCGAAGCGGTCGAAAGACCGGACGACGTGGTCGACGTGGCGCCCTTCATGTGGCGTCAGCAGACGAGGACGACGGGGCGGCCGAGGGCGCGGATTCCAACCCGACAGTACGATGCGGGCTCCGCGCTACGGCCATTGCCGGACGCGGGAGCACGGGCAGGTGGCGTACCGGGAGAACCCAGGCGAGCCGTGGGTGATCGAGCCCCACCCCTGGCCGGAGGAGTAGGCAACGGACGGATGACAGGCGTCCACATTCCAGGCTTCGAGACCCTGGCGGCCTTCGAGACCCTGGCGGCCTTCGAGACCCTGGCGGTCCAACCTGCTCAGCTGCTGCTCGGGCGTAGTCTGTCCGCGGTGTGGGTGAGCCATCGGCTGACGATCTGCAACTCGCTGGCCGTGAACCCGTCGGTCAGCTGAGCGTTGAGGTCGGTCAGGATGACATGGGCGGACGCGACGGTGCGCTGACCGAGCGGAGTCAACGTGAGCCTCGTGGCGCGGGCGTCGTCCGGATCCGCCGACCTGGTGAGAAGACCGGCCCTCTCGAGCCGGTTGACCAGTCCGGTCATGCCGGACGGGGATGCGTCCAGCGCGGCGGTCACGTCACCGATCAGCGCCTGGTCGTGGCCTGCCAGGTAGAAGAGCACCCCGGCCCCGGCAGCGCCAATGCCGGTGTCACCGGATCGAGTGTCGATCCAGCGTCGTACCGACTTTTGCGCGGTCATGAGCTGGAACACGAGCCGGGGCAGGGAGCCGGGTTCTCTCATTCCGAAGCGTTCTCCGCGTACGTCTGTAGCCAGGTCAGTAGTTCTGGCCAGAGTGTGTCACGCACGCTGCGGCGGAGGAACCCGTGATGGCCGATCGACGGCACGCCGGCGTCGGCGGGAGAGTACGTCCGGCGTTCGACCCTGGCTGCGGTCAGGTGGTCGGTGATCACGTCGATCTGTCCGGGAGTGGCCCAGGGGTCGTCACTGACCCCGATCGCGAGGACCGGCTGGGTGATCGTGGCTGCTCGTTGCCGTGCCTGCATGGACGGATCGTCGAAGAAGTAGCCGGGGCGGCGGGCCCATTGGCCCCACTCGGACATCGCGGCTGCGGGAAGGTCCTCACCCAACCCGAGACGTCGGGCGGGGACATAGCCCAGGGCCGCGCCGAGTGCCGGACCGACCACGTTCAGCACCAGTGCCACCCGGAGCCGCTCGGTCAGGGCCGGGATCGTCCTCGTCGTGCCCGCGTGTGACGCGATGAGCGCAAATGCGGCGAGTCCCTCGGTGCCGTTGCCGAGGGCGAGGGCGTGCCCGCCGACGCTGTGCCCGACGGCGAGGTGGGGCACGTACGGGAGTTGCGCGCGCGCCCAGCCGGCGACGGCTGGCACGTCATGATCCATCCAGTCACGCATACGTAGGTCGCGGTGCTGGCGCGGGGCGCCGGACCGGCCGGTGCCGCGGTAGTCGTAGGTGACGGTGGCGATCCCGTTCTCGGCCAGGTAGGTCGCGAAGGCTGCGTAGAACCTCTCGGGCGTCGCAGTCGCGGGATGGATGACTACTGCGGCGCTGGGCGGGGTGGGCGGTAGCCGGAGCGTTCCGGAGATCCTTCCTGCTGCCTGGACCGGGACCAGGATCGTCTCGGACACCACTCCGGAACTATTTCGCATGTGAACTAATGTAGCCTGCGGCCGGGGCGTGGGCGATGCCGCGGGCAGGCACCCCGACTGATGCGTCTGGAGCTGACATGGCATGGCGCTAGCTCCGAACGTGTATAGCTGACTAAAGTCAGGCATATGGACTCGGAGCTCATTGCCGCCGTGCGGCGGTTCAACCGGATGGTCACACAGCGGGTGGGAGCACTCGACGACGAGTACATGGCCAGGGGGCGGCCCCTCGCCCAGGCGCGTCTGCTGTGGGAGATCGGCCCCGATGGCGCCGAGGTCGCGGCGCTACGAGCACGGCTCGGACTGGATTCGGGGTACCTCAGCCGGCTCCTCCGTGCCCTTGAAGGTGACGGCCTCGTCACCGTGGGTCCGGCCGACCAGTTCAGTGGCGACGGACGCATACGGGCCGCAGCGCTCACCGACACCGGCCGGGCCGAATGGGCTGAGCTCGACAAACGTTCCGATGCGTTCGCCTGGTCGCTCCTCGAACCGCTGACCGGCCATCGCCGCGAACGACTCGTTACGGCGATGGCCGAGGTCGAGCGCCTGCTTGTCGCGTCGATGGTGACCATCGATCCCTGTCCTCCCGGCGACCCACGGGCCAGGGCTTGTGTGCGGGCCTACGGTCGGGAGATCGCACGGAAGTTCGACGAGGGATTCGACCCGGCGCTGAGCAACCCGCTCCACGACGAGGAACTCGTCCCGCCGGCCGGCGTGTTCCTGCTCGCCACCCTCAACGCCGAGCCGGTCGGATGTGGTGCGGTCAAGCTCCACCGTGACGCACCCGCCGAGATCAAGCGTGTCTGGGTGGCGGACACCGTGCGTGGGCTCGGAATCGGGCGTCGGATGCTGGCCGAACTGGAACGATACGCCGCTGAACGTGGCTGGACCGCTGTCCGGCTCGACACCAATCGCAGCCTCACCGAGGCCATTGCGATGTACCGTTCGGCCGGCTACCGCGAGATCGAGCCGTACAACACCGAGCGCTATGCCGACCACTGGTTCGAGAAGCACCTGGTGACCTGACGGCACAGGCACCCGGTCGCGGGGACTCTGCCGGCCCGCGCGACCGCGCTGGGAAGTTCGGGGCAGGCGTGAGACCTGGCGTACGGGAGCAGTGGCTCTCCTGTCTGCGATGCTCGGCGGGGAGTGCAGCGGAGGTGCGAGTTCTTTGGACCGTTCCTCGTAGACCGAAGGTCTCCACGGTGGATGGCTGCTCCTCAGCAGGGCGTTGGCGCTGATCGGCGATTGCGACGCGGCCCTAGACTCTTGACCCATGCGCCAGGGCGTCTTTGGCTACGACGTATGTGCCAGATCCACCGTTCCGGCTGCGATGGCACTCTTGGGTGACCTGGCCCGGCAGGGCGAGCTGCACCCGCTGATCGTCGACGTGAAACAGTTGCCGTCCGCGCCGGGCGCGCTACGCAGTTTCGCGATCACCGACCAGATGAGGTGGGGCTCGCTGAAGTTCAAGATCGTATACCGTGCTGACGTACTTGCCGAGAGTGCCTCTGAGCTGCACATGGTTGCCCGGCAGCCGCCCCGGGTCTCCGTGGACAATCGGACCGTCGTGGCCGACCAGGGGGACGGCACCATCCACATCAGGGTGACGATCACCTTGACTGCACCGTCGTTGCTGTTCGGCTATGCATTCCGACAGGCGGAAGCAGCCCACCGGCGGCTGGGGGAGCAGATCAGGCTCGTCCTGGAGGCGTAGCAGTCGGCATGACCGTCCGTATCCCGCTCGGTATCCGCGATGATTCCTGAAGCATCGCGACCCTGTGCGGTCCAGGCCGCGACCCGGAGCTGAAAGCGTTCGCTGGGCATACTCGCCCCCATCCTTCCGGTGCGGGGGCAAGCCGATTCTTGACCGAGCTGATGCACCACTTGCTGCACCGGGATCTAGATAGTGTCCTAGGATGCCTTAGCGATGGTTCCCTATACCACAGAGCTGGCAGCGCTGCGATTGTCCAACAGCGGATATGCCGCTGTGTGTGCCCGGGTAGCCCAGTTCCAGTCGACAACGCGGAGGAGCGGAGTGCAGGTCCATTAGCGGTTGGCCACCGCTTCTCCCGGCTGGCCGTGCCAACTGTCCGTCCGTCGTTGTCGTGGGTTAGCAACGTATGGGAGTCCATGCTGCTCCGATATCACCGGACAGCAGACTCTCAACGGTTCATGACCCGTCGGCGGACCGGATCGATGTTCCTGCCGCCAATCCCAACAGATCCAGGCCCCACGATCTCCAAGTTAGCATCCTAGGATGCCGTACGGGTTGTGCATCCTTGCATACCCGTACGGGCTACGACAACGACCGGTCCAGGGCTTGATGGCCGGGGATCTTCGTCGGTCGGTGGCCGCCGTCTGGATCAGTGCTGGCGGTTACGGAGCTGCCTCGACCTCGGTGGACTGCGGTCGTCCGGCGGTGAGTTCGGGGACGTGCTTGTAGAGGGTGGAGGGACTGACGCCGAGGAGCCGGGCGATGGAGGCGACGCTGTTGCCGGCTCGGCGAGCAGTTGGCGGGCTTGGTGGTGTCCAGCGCTTCGTGGAGGGACCGAAACCCGACGCCCCGGGTCGGCGGAGTTCGCCGACGATGGTGATGAGGTCTTGGAGTGATCGGGCGAGCCGGTCGAGGTTCTGGCTGCGGCGAACGTGAGGCACCGCGGGTCCTGCTGGCCACCCGTCAGGGCACCGTCACCCCGAACGACGGCGGTAGGTGCCGCCACGCGCAACCGCTGGTCAACACGAACACGATCGCCGTGAACATCGCCCGATCCGTCCACCCGCGACATCACAGTGGATAAAGCTGGCCTTTCAAGATCTGTAGTTGCCGTTCCGGTCGGCAGTGCTATCAGTCGTTGACGGGTGGGTTCTGCCCTGGGTGGACTAGCCCGGTCTCATAGGCGTACACCACGATCTGCACTCGGTCCCGCAGGTGGAGCTTGGCGAGGATGCGCCCGACATGGATCTTCACCGTTCCCTCTACCACCCGCAACGCGTCGGCGATCTCCGCGTTGGTCCGGCCTCGGGCAACCTCCAGCAGAACCTCGCGCTCCCGGTCGGTGAGCCGGTCCACCTCATCAAACATGGCGGAAGGTCCGCTCGATGGACCCGGTATGTACGCGGCGAACGTGTCGATGAGTCGGCGGGTGGCGCTGGGCGCGACGACGGCGTCGCCGATCGCCACCGCCCGGATGCCAGTGAAGAGGTCGGTCGGCGGGACGTTCTTGAGCAGGAACCCGCTCGCACCGGCCCGCAGCGCGGCGAAGGCATACTCGTCAAGGTCGAACGTGGTCAGGACGAGGACCCGCGACGGGAGCCCGGCGGCCACGATACGACGGGTGGCTTCGAGGCCGTCCATGACCGGCATCCGTACGTCCATCAGAATGACATCGGGGCGCAGCGCGCGGGTCATCGTGACGGCCTGTGCGCCGTCTCCCGCCTCTCCGACCACCTCGATATCGGGTTGGGTCTCCAGGGCCATCCGGTACCCAAGGCGCTGCAGTGGCTGGTCGTCGACGAGCAGGACGCGGACCATCAAGTACCTCCCCGGTTTTCGGTGAGGCTCAGCCGTGCCCGGACCCGCCACCCGTCGCCGGGTAGCGGGCCGGCTTCGGCCCGGCCGCCGTAGACCGCGACCCGCTCGGCGATGCCCGCCAGGCCATGTCCAGTGGTGGTGCCGGCGGTCGACGGGCTGTCCGCACGCCGCGCCCCGTCGTCGACGACCTCCACCTCAACACCATCGGCCGTGGAGGCAATCCGGATCCGCACCGTGACGCCCGGACCAGCGTGCTTGAGCGTGTTGGTCAGCGCCTCCTGCACGATCCGGTAGATGGTCAGGCCCACCCCCGGCCCCCAGGTCTCCGGTGTGCCGTCCCTCGACAGCATCACCCGCACGCCGGTTGCGCGGACCTGCGCCAATAGTGTCTCCAGGTCATCAAACCCGGGCTGCGGGGCGAGGCCCACTTCAGGCGTACGTGCCGGTCCGCCGTCGCGGAGGATGTCGAGCAGGCGGTGCATCTCGACGAGGGCCTGCCGGCCGGTGGCCGCGATCGTGGCGAGGGTGTCGGCGGCGCGCTGCGGCGCGGTGAGCGCGGTCAGTCCGGCTCCGTCAGCGAGTGCGACCATGACCGACACGTTGTGCGCAACGATGTCGTGCATCTCCCGGGCGATACGGGCCCGCTCGGCAGCCGCGGCGAGTCGGGCCTGCTGGTCACGCTCGCGGCCCAGCCGTCGGGCCCGGTCCCGCAGCTCCAGCAGGTACGCCTGCCGCGTCCGCAGAGCCACACCGAGTAGCACGACGGCGACTAGGCTTACGGTGAGCACCGCCAGCTCCGAACCGGGCAGATGACCTCGGAGCGCGGCCAGCAGCAGGGTCAGCTCGACCGCCGTCACTCCCGGCCATGTCTGACGCCACGGACGGTGCCGGGCGGTGCTGTAGACCGCCACGAGGATGACCACCACGGGGTAGACGAAGTCGGCGCGGGCCGTGAACCAGGCCGCCACGGCGAGTCCGTAGACCATCCAGAATGCAGCGACCGGCGCCCGCCGCCGCCACACCACCGGAAGGTGTACGGTTCCGAACAGCAGCCAGTCGGCGAGGCCGGGTCCGGCGTCGGCGGTGACGAGTCCGTTGGCCAGCGCGAGGACGGTGGTGACGCCGATGTCGGCCATGGCCGGATGGCGTTCTGCCACCTTCCGGATCTCATCAATAATCATCATCATAGGGAGCGTGGCCCGCGGGGGTTGAGGCGGAACAACGCAATGACGAAGACGGCGCCGAACAGCACCCCGGCGATCGCCCAGAGAACGGTGACGGTGAGCAGCCCGAACACGACCGCCACGGTCGCCTCCGCCAAGCCAGTGCCGAGGAGGAAGCGCGTCGCGGCCGTCCGGGTCACCTCCCGCAGGTGTGCGAACGCCCAGACGGCGACCACCGCAATGGCCGTGAAGTACAACACGAACAGCAGCCAGGGCACGGACAGCTCGGCCAGCGCCTGGAGCCCGACGAAGGTGGCCAGGTAGCACGCCGCTCCCGCGACCACCGGCCGCCAGACGGGTGCGTCACGATCAACATCCGGAATCAGCCGCACGGCGGACCGGAGCCGCCGTGCGGCCAGGCACAACACGACCACGAGGCCGGCCACGAACCCGAAGTGGAGCAGCACCACGCCGCCATTGGAAACCCGATCCTCACCGGCGAACAGAAACCGCGTCACGCCGAACAAGACGACGAAGGCTCCCAGCACCCAGGTGACGCGCTTCGGGAACCATGGTATGCCGGCGCTGGCCGGCATCAGCCGCTCCGTGAACAGGATCGGCATCACCACCGAGAGCAGGCCGTGCCAGGGCAGGATGTAGAGCATCCACGGGATCCGCAGTTCCGCCACCAGGCCGTAGGAGAAATAGGCGGGGATCTGGTGGTCGAGCGGATGGTACAACGTCTCGGAGAGCAGGCCCTCGTTGTAGAGGCCGTACACCGCACCCAGACACCAGAGGCTGAGCGTTCCCAGGCCGGCCCTGGTGGCGATCTCGCGGATCACCAGGAGCGGCAGCCCGTACAGGAAGACCGCGTACGAGAGGAACGTTACTGGGTTGAGGAACAGGGTCAGCGGTGTCGCCCCGCCGAGGACCTCCGCGAGCAAGGGGGCGAGCACCATCAGCAGGGCGGCCGGTCTCCCGCTCCGTCGTATCTGGGTGGTCGCGGAACTCAGTGACACCGCAGGCTCCTTTGTGGCGTGGCCGTCCCGAACATCAGGGCCTCAACCCTGTCGGGCTGCCGATGCGCTTCATCGACGAGTCGCTCTCCATCACCCCGTCGACGCTAGGCACCCCAGCCGGACCGCACGACTGCCTGACGTCGGACGATCAAGGCCACCACCTATGCCCCAGGGCATACGTCAGCGGCGGCCGGGCCCGCTTGCTTGGCGCGTAACCCGATGGTCGGCGCAGACCGAGCCGTGCAAAACGGTGGTGTCCCAGGCGACGATCTTCGCGGTCGGGTCCACGGGCGTGGACCCGAGTCAATCAGTTGGCGTCTGCTTCGTAATGTCGAAGCCGGCGGAGCGCAGGTGTGCCTCGACCAACGCGTTCAGCCGAGCCCAGGCTGGCTTTTGCTCTTCGCGGTGGTGGGCGAGCAGGTTGTACCGGATGGCGCCGTCGGTGCGGGCGTGGAGTCCAGCCGGGACGGGTAGCAGTGACGGATGGGCGAGATAGTGGTCGGCCATGGCTGCGGCGAGTTCGTCAACTCTGGGGTCGTCCGGCTTCCATTCGGCGGCACGCCACATGCGCCTGATCAAGGAGCGGTACCGGGGGTCGTCGAGCCCGCGCTCGACCCGGGAGATGTAGTCGTCGAAGCCCTCCGGCAGCAGGGCCCTGAGCAGCACCAGGCCCTCCCGGGCCATTGCCACGTCGTCCGGGGTGAAGCCAAAATCGGCGGCTACCTCGTCCAGCTTCGCGAGAACCCGGTCGGGCAGCAGGGCCCGGTCGTCGGCGAGTCGGTGCAGCATGTCCCGTCGTGCGATCAGGTCGTCGATCCGCTCGTTGAGGCGCCGCTCGACATCGGCGAGGGCAGTGGCGAACCGGTCGGGATCGGCGTCGAGGATCGCCCCGATCTCGGCCAGCGGTACGCCGGCGGCGGCCAGCGTCCGCGCCTGAACCAGCCGCAGCAGGTCGGCCGATCCGTAGCGGCGGTAGCCGGAGTTGTCGCGGCGCGGTTCGGCGATCAGCCCGTGCCGGTGGTAGTGCCGCACCGTCTTCACCGTGACGCCGGCGAAGGCCGCCGCCTGGCCGATCGTGACACCGTCGGTCATCCGTTCAGCCGACCTCCCGGTCGCGGGCGCCGGCGAGCGCGCGAACCGCGTCCGCGACGGCCCGGAAGTCCTTGCGCAGGATCGTGCCGTGGTTGCTCGCGACCTTTGCGCTCACCTTGATGTAAGGGTTGCGGGCGAGCACCGGGGTGAGGCTGGCGCGCATGCTTTCCATCTCATCACGGCTGCCGCCGAGATTGCCGCCCGTGGCGACCACGTACCGGACCGGGAAGGTCACGCTGTCCAGGACCGGTTCGAGGGCGGCGTAGATCCCGTTGAGCTCGATGTTGCTCTGGGCATGCTGCTCGGCGGACATCTTCGCGGCCATGCCCAACCTGGCGAGCATCGGCAGCAGCCAGCCCGACCGCCGCCACAGCCGCCGGATCCGCTCCTCGGCGTAGGAGAAGTCGTACGGGTACGCCCCGTCCACGGACACCACCCCCAGCACGCGGTCCGGATTCCGGTTGGCCCAGTGCAGCGCAACCGGTGCGCCGTAGGACCAGCCGACCAGCAGCGGTCGGTCCACGCCCCGTGCCGCCAGTACGCCGTCGACATCGCGGACGTTTGCCTCGAACGAATAGTCCGCCGAACGCTTCGACCGGCCGCGGGCCCGCATGTCATAGGTGATGTGCCGGTAGTCGCTGCCGAGTTCGGCGATGACGCGCCGCCAGTACGACTGGGTGGCGAACTGGCCGTTGAGGTAGACCACGCAACGGCCCGGCCCTCCGGTGTCGGTCACGGCCAGCGCGGTGTCGTCGACCGGCACCATGCCGGTCCAGGTGGAGTCGAAGCTGGTCACCCGTTCAGTGTGGATCCTGACCCAAGGTCAAGGTCAAGCCTCATGTGGGCATCCAGGCCTGCCGCCACTGCACTGTGCCGGTGCAGTGGGACGGTTGTAGGTGGCGACGCACCAACCGGTCGTACATGTGCCGCGACGTGGCCGGCGGGTTGATGCCGACGTACGTGGCGCTGTCGTCACCGATCGCCGTGCGGGAGGGCGGCAACTTCCGCCCGACCTACCGGCTCATCGCCCAGGTTCAGCGCATCCTCGACATCAACCAGATCAACACCGGCACCGAAGAAGTCGTCGATGCCGCCCGAGAATCGCTGGTCATCGGCACATAGCCCCCGCAACCGGACGGCCAACTATCGCCGAAGATCCCCGGCCATCAAGCCCTGATGTCGTCTGCCGATGAGATTGAGGCATGATCTGGCTTCTGAGCTGGGGTGCCTCAGATTGACCGGCAGAGCTGCACGCACGTTTCTGCCAGTGGAGTTGAGGCGACCGACGGGCACCGGCGAGTAAATGCGGCAGTCGCCCTTGATGCAGGCGAGTCACTCGTCGCCCCGGATGCGGGCGTGGAGGTGCATGTCGTGTCGACCGTCGGAGTGGATGGCGTCGCTGCGTTTGGTGCCCTCCAAGAGGAAACCGGCTTTGACGGCGACACGGCAGGAGGCGTTGTTGCGGGTCGAGTGATCCAGATGCAGACGGTGGAAACCAGCCTCGCCGAGTGCCCAGACGCTCAGGGCCGTCAGCGCACGGGAGGCCACACCTGCTCCACGGGCGGCCGGGAGCACCCAGTATGCGCACCCCGCGACACCGTCATTGAGATTCATTCCGCCCATGGCCATACGCCCCAGCACCTCACCGCCGCCGCGGGTCACCGCCCAACTCGCGCCCGTCTCCTCCTCCCATGCCTGGCGATACAGTTCGAACCACTCATGGACCTGGTCTTCAGATGCGGGTTGACGAGTGTGCCAGTGCTGGATCTCAGGGTCGCGATAGGCGGCGAAGAATACTGCGGCGTCGGCCGCTTCCCAGGGCCGCAGCAGCAGGCCGCCGGCGGCGGACAGCACCGGTTGCCGGCCGTTGGCGAGTGTGCCTGCGGGAATGGCGGGCGGCGTTGACAGGGTTGCGGTCACACCTCATCCTCTCTTGGCAACGATCACGGGCGTCACGTCGGCAGGGGTGGCTGCGCATCGGTGGCTGGAGGCATGATCATGCTCCTGAGCTGAGGTGCCTCAACTTAAATGGCAGAAACCGCGAGATGCCTCAGACACGCTGGCAGTGCCTCATATCAACTGGCAGACAACACCTGAAGAGCACAACATTATCGACTGAGCCAGTACCTGACTCAGTCGATAATGGCAGTTATCACTCAGGCGGCGTGGGTGGGATGAAGCCAGGTTCACGGCCGCGGCGGCTACGGGGCCGCGGCGATGACCGGCGTCGGGCTGCGGGCGTAGTCGATGCGCTTGTCGAGGTCGAGTACGAGGTGCCGTGGAGGGCGACGTTGGACCAGAACAATGGGGTCAGGCCGCGGCGATCGTGGTCGGTCATCCGGTTGGCCCAGTCGGGTTCGGTGAGGACCCGATCGACGAGGCGTCGTGTTGACCAACACGAGCGCGGATTGCAGCAGGTGCAAGGCGAGCATGGAGATCTCTTGGGCTTCCCGTCAGGGCCGGTGAGTTCGGCGTCGCGGCCGTAGAAGATCACGGTGTTGGCGGAGTTCCACTACTCGACGACCTGCAGCCCTTCGTGGATCTCACGGCGCAGGTCGGGGTCGGCGAGGTAGTCGGCGATGAACACGGACCGGACCGCGGCTGTCGAGCGGGGCGGGGCACGGTGGTCCACAACGCGCTCTTGCGTAGGCCAATCTTCACGCCGCCGGCGGTGCCGGTGCACAGCGCTTCGGCCAGCCGCGCCGACCGGCAGCGGGCCAAGACCGCCTCCCGCTGCCGGTCGGTGTTCAGCTCGCTCGGGCACACCTCGTCGGCAAGCCAGGTGATCACCTTGTCCTCGTCGCCGCGGGTAAACACTCGACCCGCCGCACATCGCCCTCAGCCAGGCCAAGCTGGCGGGCCACGTAATCCACCGCCGTCAGCGAGACCTCCCCTGCGTAGCGAGGGAACCGGCCTTCGATCTCGAAGAACTTCAACATCAGCGCGAAGCTCAACCGAGTCGCACCATGCTTGCCGGTCAACAGCTCCCGGTCGACGTCGACCAACGTCCACGACGCGACCAGCTCATCCAGTTCCCACTCACGGCGCACCGCGACAGGCTGCCAGACACCCGCGCCCATACCGCCGGCCATCAGGCGTCGCTGGCGATACGCTCACCGCCGGCTGGCTTCCAGGAAGGTGACACCACGATGACGCGTCGCTGAGTGCGGTGAGCCGCTTCGGTGAACGCGTCGAGCGCCGCGATGATCCGTTGGTGTCCCTCCGCCATCGCCGCGGTGTCAACGACCCCGGCCAGGGTGCCGATCGCCAGGTCGCCGAGCGGGTTCCACACCGGCCCCTTGGCCACGACCAGGTTGGAATTCACCCAGTGCAGCCGTTCAACCTGCATGTTCAGCGCCAACGCGGACTCGGCGTACCCGTCACCCATGTCACCGATGGCGTCCTGATCAGCGTCCTGCGCCAGCTCACCGGCCTGAGCAAACGTCATCGAGTCAAGCGCCTGGCAGGTGTGCAGGTACATCACCAGCCACGGGTTCATCCGCGCAACCAGATGCGCCGGCGCACCATATCCGGCACCGACTCATCAGCCGCGAGCTTGCGGGCCGCAGGCAGATCCGGGATATCCAGCGCCTCCCACGCCCGCAGCAGCCGCAGGCGGATCGTCGAACTGGTCAGATGAGCCAATGGGCTGGTCAGTGTCGTACACGGCCGCCGATGGTACGGCCCACCTGTGACAGCCCTCACGCCACGCGCCTACCGGCAATTTGGGCGGGCTGGGCCACCTACCCAAGCGCCGGGCCCGGTAGGTAGTCGCGGCCTTCACACCGGCGTCGGCCTGCCAGCGATCCATGTCGTCGCGGTCAAACGCCGCGTCCAAGTGCACGTACTGCTCTGGGGTCAACGTCTAGAGGACGTCGAGAGCCGATGTAGCTCGAACGAGGGTTGGTCACGGGTATGTGTGATCGCACGCCCGGAACTTGCTAGAGGCCGAGTTGGACCGGCTGGTCCGGCGTCCCCGTTGCGAGAAGTGCTGTCAAGGGTGTTGTGAGGTCGCGGGGCGAAAACAGTTCAGGTGGGCGTCATGCTGTGTCGGACGCGGCGGCAAGGCGGCTGATGATCGACACCGCCGCAGATTATCAACCGCCCGCTTGCCCCACCTCAGTCAGCTGCGATCGTTGGCTGCGGGTTCCAGACCAGCTGTTTTTCGGCAACGGCGGCCCCACGGTCGATGCCTTGGTGCGTGGCGAGCAGCAGCACCTGAAACACCTTGCCCAGAACGACCCGGTCCTCTGCCGCGTGACGCCACCGAGCCGATGTATCGACGTTGGCTTTTCGTTGGAAGCCGTGGCCAGCACTTACCGCGACAGACGCCAGCAGGATAGAGTTGCATAGTTCAATGTGCGGCTGGTCCGGTACACGGTGAGGAGCTGCCATGAAGATGTCCTGGCGCAAGACTGCGATGAGCGGACTTCTCACTCTGACCCTGGCCGTCGTGGCGCCCGTATCTCCCGCGCAGGCGTCGACGCTTGCCCCCACCCTCACCTTCAGGACAGCCGGGACGGTGAGCGCGTTGCCCACCTGTGATCTGGGCATCTGGGACTACGCCTATTTCTCTGGGCCGAAAGGGTGGATGTTCCTGCCGATCTACAACCCTACCGAGGATATCGACTGTCTCTTGGCCAGCAGCAACTACAACAACTGGGGAGTTGTCGCTCTGCAGAACGCACTTGTCCGATGCTACGGGCAGTCGATCGCTGTCGACGGAGACTTCGGTTCAGGAACCCGCACGGCACTTCTCAATGCCCAGAACTGGGAGCGGGTCGTAAACGGCAAGGCCCTCGCGGTCGATGGGGTCTACGGGCCCGCTACGCGGGGAAGCATCATGTGGCCCTACTACACTTCGTCCGGCAACCTTGCTGGACCGCACAAGTGCATGTATTGATCACGATGGCGGCCTCGTCAGTACCGTGCTCAACCCGGTCGAAGGCGCCGAGCGGATCGTGCGCTTCCGGGTTTTTCTCGGGGAGCAGTGCCATCACGCCGTTTCGGGGGCGAGATGGTCGGCCGGTCGGTCAAGGCGTTCACCGCAGCTGCTTCACAGCCGTCGGACGCGCAGCACGCAGGTCAGCATCGGGAGGGTGAACTCGCCGTCCGCAGTCTGCGGTTTGCTTGCAAGAAAGGTACGGATCCGGCCGAGCGTGGTCGCCTGTTCCTGCTCCGGCATGACGAGCATCCCCGCCCTTGTGGCAAGTGTCGCAACGAGGGAGTCGGCGGTGCGGCGCTGCCCGTGCGGGAAGTCGGCCTGCTCCGGCGAGCCGAACCGGGCAGTCCCGCCGGTCTTTGGAAGGTGTGCGTCGGCTGTCTCGGTGCGCCAACTGGCGGGTGTGTCGCGCGGGCCGATGGCGGCGCTGCCGCTGACCCGTGCCAGGTCGGCGACCCAGTCGACCCGATCGTCGACGACGTTCCACAGGCCGGCCAAAATTCCGTCGGGCACCAGGACTCTGGCGATCTCGGGTCCGGCGATGGCCATGTCGAACCAGTGCATGGCGTTGCCGGCCAGCACGGCGTCGACGGACGCGTCCGGTAGCGGTATCGCCTCGGCGCTACCTGACAGTGCGTGGACGTCCGGCAGTGCACTGTGGAGCTCGGTCAGCATCGCCGGGTCAGGCTCGACTGCGGTGACGTCGGCGCCCACTGCAACCAATGTGGCGGTGAGCTTGCCGGTTCCGGCGCCGAGGTCGAGTACCCGTAGGCCGGGCGCGGGCTCGAGCGCCCATCGCACTGCGGCATGCGCATAGTCCGGGCGGTGCGCGGCGTACGCGGTCGCCGCCGTGCCGAATGACGAGGCGTGAATGAGTCGTTCGTCTTGGTCCACGCGGCAACCCTAGCGCTGCAGTACCCTGCCGGCGTCGGGTTCACTCGGGTGCAGGTCGGTCGGCCGGGCATACCGGCCGTCGGTCAGGTGAAACAGCGCCGTTAAACCGTCCATAACAGACAGAACGGCTTACCGGCTGGATCGGCGTAGACCCGCCAGTTGGGGCCCTCGCCGTCGAGCCGGGTGGCGCCGAGCGCGAGAACGGCCGGTTCGGCCGCGTCGATGTCGTCGACCGTCACGTCGAGGTGGAACTGCTGCGGGTGGGCCGGGTCCGGCCAGCGCGGTGCCGTGTACGGCGTCACCTGTTGGAACAACACCGGCTGCGTACCGTCCTCGCCGATCATGGCCATGCCGTCGGCCTCGTACGTAACCGGCTTGCCGAGCAGTTCCGCGTAGAAGTGGCTCAGGGTCTTGGCGTCGGGGCAGTCGAGCATGACACCCATCAGGGTGGTCCGCGGGTCGTCCGGGTTGAGGCACAGGTCGAACGGGTGCCCGGCCGGGTCGGCCAGCGTGTGCCACCTCTCGTTGCGGCGCAGCACGGTGGCACCGAGTTGCATCGCCCGGTCAGCCGCCGCGTCGATGTCCGGCACCCGCAGGTCGAGGTGGGCCTGCTGCGGATGGTGCGGATCCGGCCAGCGCGGTGGAACGTGATCGGCGGCCAGTTGCAGGCCGATCCGCCAACCGTCGTCGGTGGTGAGCGTGATCCAATCATCATCGTCGTCGTTCGGGTGGCGGTGCCAGCCCGCGAGCCGCTCGTAGAACGTGGCGAGGCGGTCGAGGTCAGGGGTGTCCAGCACCACGGTCTTGAGCGATCCGATCGCCGGTCGGTCCAGTTCGGGGCCCATGTCCCGATCCTGCCAAGCCGACCCCCGATCCTGCCAAGCCGACCCCCGGACCGCCACCGAAACACCGCCCTGGCCGGCGCCGGCGATGGGCCGGACCTGACGGACGTAGCGGCGGGCACGGTGTCTGTCGAGGGCGGCTGGTCTCGACGAGTACGGCCAGGGCCAGGCGGTGCGGGTGGTGTCGAGCAGGAAGTCGGCGGCGATCGGCGGAATGCCCGCGCGCAACAGGTCCGGGCAGGTCGGCGAGGCGCTGCTGGGCGTCGATATGTCCGGTCATGCGGGTTTCTGCCCCTCTTCCTGGCGGTGCTGCGCGTCGGTCCGTCGCAGCAGTCGGTCGGCCTGCTGGAGGACGGCCGCCAGGTACTGGTGTGTGGCGGCGGGGTCGGCTGAGGCGTGCGGGTCGATGAGCATGCGGTACATCGCCGCACCGACGACCATGTCGATCACAGTGTCGAGGTCGGCGTCCTCAGCCAGTATCCCGTCGCGGCGGGCCCGCTCGAGTGCGGTGCGGATCAGCTGGCGGCGGGGCTGGATGTACTGCTCGCGATAGATTTCCAACAACGACGGCTGGGTGATGCTGGAGCCGATGAGCTGGGCGAGGATCGCGCGGAAACGGACGTCGCCGAACGTACGTACCCAGGAGTCCATGAGCTGTTCGTCGACCGGCTGCCCTGCAGCGTCCACGGTGGCCCAGATTTCCGCCTCGGGGACGAGGGTGCGGGCCCGTTCGATCGCCTGGGTGAGCAGTTCCTCCCTCGAGGACCAGCGCCGGTAGACGGTCACCTTGGCCACGCTGGCGCGTTTGGCGATCTGCTCGAAGTTCGCGCCCTCCAGGCCCCGCTCCACGAACAGCTCCAGCGCCGCCCTCATGATCGCATCGTCGGCCTCGGGGTCGCGTGGCCTGCCCCGGGTACGCCGTGCAGACGTCATCGGAACTCCACCTTTCCCAGACCCGGCCCGGAGGCGGGCGCGACGAAGCGGGGGGTGTGCCCGGGGCGCAGCCGCCACTCAGGGGTGAGGACGGTCTGCATGTGCCGGCGCAGCTCCCACAGCCCCGCCGCACCGGGCGTCCCGTCAGTGAACGTGGAGGTCACGAGGTCGAACTGGTAGCGGGTGTTGTCATGCGCGAACAGCGGCACGACCCCGGGATCCGAGGACAGCAACTGCTGGATACGTTGGGCGGCCTCAAGCTGGCGGATGGTGTCGGCACCTCCGATGGTCATCTGCCGGACCTGGCCGGTGGCCAGGTGGGAGAGCGTGTAGAGGGTGTCACCCATGAACAGCACGCTGCCGGTGTCCAGGCGTAGCAGTACGCACATGTGGCCGGGTGAGTGGCCGGGTGTGGGTAGCAGGACAAGACTGCCGTCGCCGAAGTAGTCCTGGCTGGCGGGAAAGG
This sequence comes from Micromonospora sonneratiae, assembly GCF_042679305.1. Classification (NCBI taxonomy): domain Bacteria; kingdom Bacillati; phylum Actinomycetota; class Actinomycetes; order Micromonosporales; family Micromonosporaceae; genus Micromonospora; species Micromonospora sonneratiae. The sequence continues at coordinate 29,902 of NZ_JBHTMP010000033.1, forward strand.
TGCCGAAGGCTCCGGAGTCGAAGGCGGGGAAGGAGAGGTTGTCCTTGACCAGGTCGAATGAGTACGGGTAGAGCACGCCGTGTTTCCAGTCGCGCCGGTCCATCACCACCGTCGCCTGGGGCAGGTAGCGCAGCCCTCCCGCGTGGTCGTCATGGACATGGGTGAGGAACACGGTGGTGATCTCCTTGACGTCGTAGCCGAGCCGGGCCAGGTGGACCCGCAGATCCTGCCCGGGACTCATCCGGTACTCGTCACGCTCGGTCAGTAGGCGCGAGGTCATGTCGTAGTACCCGTCGTGATCGTGTGCCTGCTCCCAGTTCACGCCGGTGTCGACCAGCATGGGGCCATGCCGGGGATGGTCGATGAGGTAGGCGTAGACGGGTACCGCGATCTGCGCCTTGTCGACCAGGGTGCGCAGGTAACCGTTCAGTCCTTCCCAGCCGTCCAGACCGCCGTAGAACTGACCGTAGGTGACGATGGTGTCGCCGATGTGGATCGGAAAGACCCGCACGGCACCGTCGGTGATTCGCCGACGCGCGCCCGGGGCACGCATGGCCGCCTGCCGCTCGTGCTCGCCTCGCGCCAGCATCTCGCGGCGCTGCCGTTCCACGGGGCCGATCGATAGTCCGCTCAGCATGCCCAGCACTAGCCCCGCACCGCCCAGCAGCAAGGCACGCCTGGTCCGTCGGGTGCCCTGGTCGTCTGCTCTGCGACGTCCGCGCAGCAGAGCAGACACCGCCCCGGCCAGGCATGCCGCCCCAGCCAGGGCGAGCAGCATCGGCAGGTCCTTGACGTGGTAGACGACCGTCAGGTAGAGCGCCAGCGTGCCCAGGCCGACCGGAACCCCGACGAACGTCAGCACCCGGCGCCGCGTGACTCGCCGGCCGAGCACGCCCGGCCACAACAGCCCGGCCACCAGTCCGATCAGTAGTAGCCCGTAGGCCCCCAGCAGCGGCACTGGGACGTTCTTCAGCCGCAGGACGACCAGCCAGACGGTTGCGGTCGCAAGGGCAGGAACGAGCAACCCGATCTTGCCCAGGATCTTCAGCACCTGACCTCCCGCTCCATTATGTAAATGCAAACGGATGCGTTTACATAATAGACACTCCGTCCCGCCGGCCCCAAGGGCCTACCGCGCTGGGCATCCAACCAGCACCACTACCTCAAAAATCGGTTGGCGGCGCTGCAGCGCGCACCTTCGCCGCCCTTCGCCTCAGCAGCGTGCAGTCCGTCGTAGGTGAGCTCGCGCTGGAGTTCGCCGGCGACGGCGAGGGTCTGCACCATGAACTTCACGGTGGGCAGAACATCTCGGAGATGCGCACCGTGTCGCCCGGCCGCGCGTACACGAGCAGTTCGCGGAACTAGGGGCGCTGGAGGGGGTGGAGACGGCTGGAGATGCCCGCTTCCTCCTCGAAGACGACCGGGTCCTCGATCCCGGCCTCGTCCAGGACGAGGTTCCGCCGGACGGTCGGCTGCTGGCCGGTCGAGACCCGCTTGTAGACCAGGTTCGCCACCGAAGGACCCTTCCGTACGGGGGATCGGACCCACCTGTCGTCAAACCCTGTCAGCAATCCCCGATGGATCTGATTGCGACACCGGGTTTGCCCCGCCGGCCAGGTTCAGCAGCGCGTCCAGGATGTGCAGAAAGTCGCGCGGAGTGCCCGGGACGACCATCTGCCCGATGCCCGCGACCTGGTCGTTGACGGCGTTGAGCCAGCTGATGCCCCGCTTGAACATGGGTGGTAACCGTAGGCGTCCCGGATCTTCCACGCGTGCTCGTACACCGTCTTCGAGCACTCGGGGTACCGCTTCACCACCGACGGGTCCTTCATGGCAAGCTGCGCAGCCAGGTGCTCGACCACCGGCCACGGCACTGCGAGCGGGGCCGCCAGGAACAGGCCGACGTACTCGCGTCGAAGCCACAGGTGCCGACTGTCGCCATTCCGAGCACCGGAAACCGCCCATCTGCCTGTTGCTCGTGCCGCCTCCGGCAGGGCTGCCGGAGGCGGCCAGGTCGCATTACGCGACGGCGGTCCCCTCGAGCTCGACCATCAGGTCGGGGATCGCCAGGCGTGTCACCCCGAGCATCGTGGTGGTCGGCGCCACCCCTGCGGCGCCCAGCCGCGACGCCAGTACGCCGTAGTGCTGGAAAAGCAGATCAACGTCGGTGGTGTAGACGTTGAGCCGGACGAGGTTCGCGAGGGACATGCCAGCCTCGCTGAGCACGGCCTCCAGGTTGTCGAGGCTCAGCGCCACCTGTGCCGCCATGTCACCGGAATGCTGGGGCTTGCCGTCGCCGCTCATCGCGGTCTGCCCGGAGCAGTACAGGGTCCGGGTCTGCCCGGAGACGATCTCACCCTGGTTGAAGCCCATCTCCACCGACCACGGCACCGGGTTGACTGTCGTTCGCTCCACTGCACATCAGCTCCATTCGATTCATCGGGAGTACGTACGTCCATCGGCTCGGTGAGCCGCCGTCTTCGACGTCGTGTTGACAAGCCTCCCAACAAATCACGACATCCTGTGTCGTGTATTTCTGTAGAGTTTTCGTATGCGCGCCGACCGGTTGGTTTCGCTGGTGCTTCTGCTGCGCCAGCGCGGTCGGCTGACCGCGACCACACTGGCCAACGAGCTGGATGTATCCACCCGGACTGTGCTGCGCGACATCGAGGCGCTGTCCGCAGCCGGCGTTCCGGTCTACGCCGAACGTGGTCGGCACGGCGGTTTCGTATTGTTGCCCGGTTTCCAGACCGAGCTCACCGGACTGAACCACGACGAAGCGCTCGCCCTGCTGGTCGCCGGATCGCGGAGCGGCGCGCAGGCATTCGGCCTCGGCTCGGCGCTCGCCTCGGCCATGCGTAAGGTGGTCGACGCGCTACCTGAAAGCTATCGGACCACCGCTGCCGGCGCGGCCCAGCGATTGCTCATCGACCCGGACACCGACCTCCTCTCGCGCCGGCTGGTCGCGGAGGAGGTGCCCGACGCCGTAATGGCCGAGGTTCGGCGTGCGGTGTTGGCCGGACACAAGCTGCGCATCCAGTACGCGGCTGTGGGTCAGGCCCCGAAGTGGCGCACGGTGGACCCGATCGGCCTGGTCACGGTACGCGACCAGGGCTACCTGCTGGCCACGAGGTCTGGTGCGGACCGCACCTACCGGCTGGCCCGGGTCCTGGCCGCCGAGGAACTCGCCGAACCCGCACAGCGGCCAGACCGGGTCGATCTGGACCGGGCCTGGCAGGAACGCAGCACGCAGTTCCGGGCCGGCGGCGACCAAGTCACCGTGCTGGTACGGCTGAACCCGGCGCGGCGGGAGGACCTGGTGGGCACCGCGCTGGCTGTCCTCACCGAAGAATCCGACGCGGACGGCTGGCTGCGGCTGGAGGTCACCTTCCAGGATTCCAGGCACGCCGAATGGGCGCTGTGGCAGCTTGCCATGAACGCGGAAGCCCTGGCCCCGCAGTGGTTGCGCACCTCCCTGCGTAACCGCGCCGCCGCGATCGCCACCCGCTACGGTGTGCCATCCTGAGTTGCCGCCACCTGCGCATCCAGCGGGTACTGCACCGTGGCCGAACTCGACAGCACCAACAGCTTGGACACGGCAATCACCGACCGGCGCAGACCCATCGACTTCACCGAAGCCAACCCGCTGGTTGGCGTAATGCCGCCATCGAGCGCCTCCGGCTCAGCCATGGCCTGCCTGCCCCCGCGTGACCGTCCGTCGATCCGGCCACGATGATCGCAGACTCGGCCGGGTTCAACGCGGAGTCACCCAGCCCGGCACCCAGGTTCCGGCGGTGTGGCCGGCCTTTGCAGCGGTGAGGTGAGCGCGGAGGGTGGCCAACGCCGGGTGGGGATTGTCGCGGTGCCAGAGGAGCGAGTGTGGGTAGACAGGCGTCGGATCGATCACCGGGATCCGGCGCAGGCCGTAGCCGGCGGGCCAGACGAGGCGGGTCTGCTCACCCATGAAGGTGGCCAACGCCGGGGTGTCGGCGACGGTGTCGAGGAGCGCGTCGGAGCCGAAGTTGGGGCCGGTCACCTCGATGGTGAGGCCGAACTCGGCGACAAGGTCGTCGTAGTAGGCGGCCCACTCCGTACCGGGGACGATGCCGGGCATCCAGATCCGGTGCCCGGCGAGCTGAGCGACGGTCACCGACCGGGCCGCCGCCAGAGCGTGGCCGGGTCCGGTGAGAAGCTGGAGTGGCTCGTCGAGCACCCGGACGGATTCGATGTCCTCGGGAAGGGGCCGGCCGGGCACGGCGACGGCGCGGAAGGACGCGTCGATCGCACCGGACCGAATGGCAGCGACAGCCGTCTCGATCTCGAACAGCATCACCACGTCGAGCTCGATTTCGGGATACGCGCGGTGGAAGCCGCGCATCATGCCCGACTGTGCGCCGCGCGAGGCGATCACGTCGACGCGCAGCGGACGACGGCCGGTGCGCACGGACGCGACCGCGCGCTCGGCGACACGCAGCAGCTCGCATGCGTACGGCAGGAACGCCTGCCCGTCGATGGTGAGCTCCGCGCCGCGCGGCGTGCGGGTGAACAGCCGTACGCCGAGGTTGCGTTCCAGCGCGGCGATGCGTTTGGAGACGGCCTGCTGGGTGATCGCCAGCTCGGCGGCGGCCTCCTGGAACTGCCCCGCGTCCACGACGGCGACGAAGGTGCGCACGGCGTCGAAATCCATGCCGACAGACCCTACCGACACAACTGCCGGTTGTAGCTTGCCGGCATGGCGGTTGTTTGATCCGCAGCGTCGCCCCTTGCTTGGATCTCACCGGTCAACGTCAGGTTGTTCGCTGGAGATTGCGAGGGCTGCGGGGCATGCTGGCTGGCAGGTCGCTGGGACGGCAATTCGGATGGTTCTGGGCGGCATACACCGTCAGCACATTCGGCACGTCGCTCGGGTTCGGTGCGTTCCCCCTGATCGCGATCCTCGTACTGCATGTCGGGCCAATTGAAGTATCGCTGCTGTCGGCTGTGGGGCTGGCAGTCGGTGCGTTGGTCGCCGTACCGCTCGGCCCGTGGGTGGAGTTCCGGCGTAAGCGGCCGGTGATGGTGACGATGAACCTGATCCGGTTCGTCGCGTTGATGAGCGTTCCCGCCGCGTTCGCGCTCGGCTGGCTCACCTTCACCCAACTCGTGGTCGTGTCCGTCGTCGCCGCTGCGGCCGACATTGCCTTCAAAGCGGCCAGCGGCGCCTACCTGAAGACCCTGTTACCTCGGGCGGACCTGCTCATCGCGAACGGGCGGTTCGAGGCCACCACCTGGACCGCCACCGTGGTGGGACCGCCGCTCGGCAACGCCGCGATCGGCCTGTTCGGCCCGGTGACGACCGTGGCAGCCGATGCCGTCAGCTACCTGCTGTCGGCCGTAGGTATTCGCGCGATCGGAGGCAGAGAGCCCAGCCCCACCCGTACCGAGGGTCCACGGCTGCGAGCCGGCGACCTGCTGGCCGGGTGGCGCTACGTCCTGACCCACCCGACGCTGCGCCCGCTGTTCTTCAACACGATCCTCGTCAACGGCCTGATCATGGCGACCTCACCGCTGCTGGCCGTCCTCATGCTCGACCGACTCGGGTTCGCGCCCTGGCAGTACGGCCTCGCCTTCGGAGCACCGTGCGTCGGCGGACTGGTCGGCTCACGACTGGCCCGCCGACTCGTTACCCGGTTCGGACAGCACCGGGTTTTGCTCACCACCGGGGCACTGCGCGCATGCTGGCCGATCGGGTTGGCCTTCATCGGCTCCGGCGCTGCTGGGCTCGTACTCGTCATCGCCGTCCAACTCGGCCTGGTCACCTGTATGGGCGTGTTCAACCCGGTGTTCGCCACCTACCGACTCGACCAGACCGCGACGGACCGGGTCGCCCGCACTCTGTCTGCGTGGTCGGTCACCAGCAACGCCACCATCGCCGCCATGACCGCTCTGTGGGGTTTGCTGGCCTACGTCACCAGCCCACGCACCGCCATTGCGATCGCCGGTGTATTCATCCTGGCCACCCCACTGTTTCTCCCACGACACGACCGCACCACACAGCACGAGCAGGAACTTGCCCCGAGCCACACGTGAGACACCCCCGCCGAGCCGTCCGACAAGAAAGGCCCAGTTCATGACTCTCACCGCACTTGACTCGTCCAGCGCGCTTGTCATCGTCGACTTGCAGAACGCCGTCGTCAGCGCCCCGACAACCCCCTACACCGGCCGTGAGGTGGTGGCCCGGGCGGTCGAACTGGCCCGCGCTTTCCACGAACACGGCGCCCCGGTCGCCCTGGTGCGGGTCACGGCCCGTGCGGATGGATCGGATGCCACTCCCGGCCGCATCGCGATCCCGGCCCAGCCCGGTTCCCTACCCGAAGGCTGGGATGCCATCGTCGACGACCTGGCCGGCCACCCTGACGACATCACAGTGACCAAGCGCACCTGGGGCGCTTTCCACGGAACCGACCTCGACCTGCAACTACGCCGCCGCGGCATCACCCAGATCGTGCTGGCCGGGCTCACCACCAGCATCGGCGTGGAGTCGACCGCCCGTGCCGCCTACGAACACGGCTACCACGTCACGCTCGCGACGGACGCCATGGCCGATCTGGACGTGGAGGCGCACCGCAACAGCATTGAGCGGATCTTCCCTCTTCTCGGTGAGACCGGTTCCACCACCGAGATCGTTGAAATGCTTGCCAAGACCCGCGACTGACACTCAGGACGGGGGTTGAGACTGGCAGGCTCCGTTGATCGAGCAGTCGGAATTCCCCTCATCAACGCCGTCAGAAACGACCGGCGGCGGTGAAGGCGAAGTTGGAGAAGCTGGCCTACCTGCGGCGCCCGGACGCGCACATGCTGGACTTGCCTATGCTGCCGGCGGAGCGGCACCGGTTCCTGGCGGGGGTCGGGCGGCGGTTGACCGGGCAGGCGTTGCAGCGGCGCGAGCCGGAGCGCCGGTACCCGATCCTGCACACGCTGCTGGTGCAGTCGGCGATCGACGTGCTCGAGGAGACGCTGCTGTTGTTCGACCAGGCGATCTCCGGCCGGGAGGCCGCGGCGAAAGGTTGCCGAGGCCTTGGCCGAGCGCCGCGAGCGGCTACCTCGCGGCCGTGGACTAGGCCGGCGACGTCACCGCGTACCGCCGGTACTGGGAGTTGGCGGTCCTGGTTGGTCTGCGCGACGGGCTACGCTCCGGCGACGTCTTCGTGCCCGGCTCGCAGCGGTACGCCGATCCGGCGTCGTTCCTGCTCACGCCTGAGGCGTGGGCACCACAGAAGGTGGAGTTCTGCCACCTGGTCGGCAAGCCCGGCGAGGTCGCCGACGCGCTGCGTGCTGAGCTGGCCGGGATGCTGCCGCGCTACGGCTGGCCGAGGCCGCCCCGGCAAACAGCTGACCGACAATCTCCGTGAGCGGTGGCCTTTTCTCCGACGCCGCCGTTCACGGAGGGGGCTCTGGCTCACTCTTAGTGGACTCTTCACGGGTGGTGACGATTTGCCGAGAGCCGAACGCGCGTTGTCTGCGGCAGTTGCGGACGTTCTTGATCGGATGGTCATGCCACAATCCCCACCCATGCACGAGATCGTTACCGGGGCGCTTGTTCGCGAAGGCCGAGTCCTACTCGTCCACCGAAGTCCGAACCGCCGCGCCTACCCGGACGTATGGGACCTGCCCGGCGGACACATCGAGCCAGGCGAGACAGAGCTGGCTGCGCTCACCAGGGAGATGCACGAGGAACTGGGCGTGCAGATAGCAACAGGCTCGGCGATCCATCTGTGTCGGCTGGACGCAGGCGGCGGAGAGGACTCCATACGCCTCAGCGCCTGGCTTGTCGGCGAATGGGAGGGGACACCGACAAACGTCGCTCCCGATGAACATGACGAGATCGGTTGGTTCCGGCCTGAGGAGTTGCCTCCGCTCGCCCACAAACTTGTAGGCCCGGCGGTGGTGCAAGCGATGCGGGGGGTCTGCGCCTGAACTTCAACCTGCTGTCATCGGCACAAGCGCACCGATCTGCCTACCCTCAACTTGATGCGGTTGACCTGACCTTCGACGGTGCCGGAGCTGTAGGGCAGCGTGAGCCCGGCGGTGACCGCAGCGTGGTCGCGGCGCAGAGTCGTTACGAGGGCGGACAGGTCGTCGGCTTCCACGGCATGCATCCAGCCGTCCAGGCGCTCGCCGCCGAGTTCGCGCATCATGGTCGCGAACGCGGCGACGTGCTGGCGTACCGCTCGCAGTGCTGGGCAACGGGCAAGGATACCGGTGAGCGCCGCGCTGGGCCGGTGTCCAAGTGCTCAGGCTTGGTCATGATCCAGATCGACAACTGAAGAGGTCTCCGGTATCTGGTTCTGCGACCAAGCAAGAACTTCATACCGGAGACCTCGTGCCAAGCGTAGCGGTGACGAGGCGGCATGACCTGACTGACATGCAGTGGCCTGTTCTGGCCCCTCTGCTGCCTGCCGCGCCGACGACAGGTCGTCCGCCGAAGTGGGAGAAACGACAGCTCATCGACGGGATCCGGTGGCGGATCCGGATCGGTGCCCCATGGCGGGACGTCCCAGCCGAGTACGCGCCGTGGCCCACCGTCTACGGCCTGTTCCGCCGTTGACAGCGTGACGGGACCTGGGACAAGATCCTGTCCGCGTTGCAGGCGGCCGGCGACGCGACCGGCCGGATCGCTTGGACGGTGAGTGTGGACTCGATGACCAGTCGCGCCCACCAGCACGCCGCCGGCGCCCGCAAGGACGGGCATCTGCAGAAGGAGCCGCCCGGCGGTGTGCACGACGAGCCGGCCGACCACGCGCTGGGTCGATCCAGGGGCAGGCTGCCCCCCCCCAAGACTCATCTGGCCTGCGAGCAGGGACAGAAGGTCCTCTCCCTGATCGTGACCGCCGGGCATCATGGTGACAGCCCACAGTTCATCCCCGTCCTATGCCGCATCCGCGTGACCCGCCTTGGTGTCGGCCGGCCCCGCACCTGTCCCGACCCGGTCCTGGCAGACAGGGCCTACACCAGCCAAGGCAACCGCAGCCATCTACGCTCACGCGGGATCAAGGCCTGCATCCCCAGCAAGGCCCGCCCGTAGTTTTCAGACCAAAAACAACGGTAAGAACTGAGGGTTGATCAAGGTCTGTTGCGAGCCCTAGCGTGCCGTCCGTTTGGTGACGGTCGATGCTCAGGCGGTGGGTTCGTGGCAACTCAGGATGTGTTCTCGGCGGAGGAACTGGCGCGGCTTCGGGGCTTCCCGGAGATCAACCGGGCCGAGCTGATCCGATACTTCACGTTGACCGGTGCGGATGAGGCGTTCGTGCGCCAGTTCCGCACTGGTCGCAACGTGCTGGGCGTGGCGGTCCAGCTGTGCTCGCTGCCGTGGCTCGGGTTCGTGCCCGATGAGGTGGCGTTGGCGCCGGACGCCGTGGTGGGCCGGTTGTCGCAGCGGCTCGGGATCGCGATGGGTGAGCTGCGCGGGTACGGCGAGCGGGTGCAGACCCGTACGGATCATCTGCGTGAGGTGGCCGGTTACGCCGGCTGGCGGTCGATGGACACCGGCGAGTGGAAGAACCTCGATGAGTTCCTGTTCGCCCGGGCGATGGAGCACGATTCGCCGAAGCTGTTGTTCCGGTTGGCCTGCGAGTACCTGCTGTCGTCGCGGGTGATCCGGCCGGGGGTGATCCTGTTGCTGCGGCGGGTGGCTGCGGCTCGGGCTCACGCGCGGACGGAGACCTGGTCGCGGGTGCGGCACCTGCTCTCCGACCGGCGGTGCGCCGAGCTGGATCTGCTGCTGGTCCCGGACGCCTATCTCGGTCGGACCCCGTTGGCCTGGCTGGGGGTGGGGCCGACGTCGTCGAGCCCGGCCGCGGTGAAGGCGGAGTTGGAGAAGCTGGCCTACCTGCGGCGTCTCGACGCGCACACCGTGGACCTGTCGATGCTGCCGGCGGAGCGGCGCCGGTTCCTGGCCGGCGTGGGCCGCCGGTTGACCGGGCAGGCGTTGCAGCGGCGTGAGCCGGAGCGCCGGTACCCGATCCTGCTCACGCTGCTGGCGCAGTCGGCCGTCGACGTGCTCGACGAGACGCTGCTGCTGTTCGACCAAGCGATCAGCGGCCGGGAGGCCGCGGCGAAGCAGAAGGTCGCCGAGGCCCTGGCCGAGCGGGCCAAGGGCGGCGAGAACCGGCAGGCGCTGCTGGACGAAATCCTGACCATCGTGCTCGACACCGCGATCGGTGACGAGCAGATCGGCGCCATGCTGCGCACCAGCATCGGCATGGACCGGATGCGCGCGGCGTGGGCCGAGCGCCGCGAGCGGCTGCCCCGCGATCACGGTCAGCTGAGCATGCTTGACGCGTCGATGTCGTACCTGCGCCAGTTCGCCCCGGCCGTGCTGGCCGCGGTCCAGTTCGCCGGCGGGCCCGGCACCGAGCAGCTGATGCAGGCCGTCGGGATCCTGACGGGTCTGTACGCGACCGGGGCACGGAAGGTCCCGGCGGACGCTCCGGTCGGGTTCGTACCGACGAAGTGGGCCGGCTACCTGGTCGCCGCGGAGCAGGCCGGCGACGTCACCGCGTACCGCCGGTACTGGGAGCTGGCCGTGCTGGTCGGCCTGCGCGACGGCCTGCGCTCCGGCGACATCTTCGTGCCCGGCTCGCGCCGGTACGCCGATCCGGCGTCCTTCCTGCTCACGCCCGAGGCGTGGGCGCCGCAGAAGGTGGAGTTCTGCCACCTGGTCGGCAAACCGGTCGAGGCCGCCGACGCGCTCGCCCAGGCCGACGACGAGCTGCACACCGCCCTGGCCGACCTGGAGACGCAGCTCGCGAAGGGCAACCCGGGCGAAGTCCGGCTCACTGACGACGGCGAGCTGATCATCCCGCCGCTCACCGCCGAGGATGTGCCCGCCGAAGCCGACGCGCTGCGCGCCGAGCTGGCCGGGATGCTGCCGCGGGTGCCGATCGCGTCGGTGCTGGTGGAGGTCGACGCCCGGACCGGGTTCACCGACCACCTGGTGCACGCCGGTGGGAAGGTCGCCCGGCCGGCCGAGCTCAAGCGCAACCTGATGTACGTGATCATCGCGGAGGCCACGAACATGGGCCTGTCCGCGATGGCCGAGTCCTGCGGGGTGCCGTACGACGTGCTGGCCTGGACCGCTGAGTGGTACTTCCGGCCGGAGACCCTGGAGGCGGCGAACGCCGCGGTGGTCAACTACCACCACCGGCTGCCGTTGACCCGGGCGTTCGGCTCGGGCACCCTGTCGTCCTCGGACGGGCAGCGGTTCCCGGTCAAGGGCAAGTCCATCACCGCCCGGCACCTGTCGCGGTACTTCGCCCGCGGCCAGGGCGTCTCCACCTACACCCACGTCTCCGACCAGCACTCGACCTTCGACACGAAGGTGATCGTGGCGACCGCGCCGGAGTCGCACTACGTGCTCGACGGGTTGCTGGGCAACGAGACCGACCTGCCGGTGTTCGAGCACGCCACCGACACCCACGGCGCGACCCTGGCAAACTTCGCCCTGTTCGACCTGGTCGGCAAGCAGCTCTCGCCGCGGATCCGCGACCTCGGGAAGATCACCCTTTATCGGAGCGGGCCGAAGGCTGACTTCCTCGACCGCTACCCGCGGGCCGGCGGCCTGCTGACCCGGCGCTTGAACACAGACCTGATCACGAGCACGTGGGACGACCTGCTGCGCGTTGCCGCCTCAGTGCAGGGCGGCCACGCGACCGCGGCGCTGGTCGTCGGGAAGCTGTGCTCCTCGAAGCGGCAGCAGAACGCGCTGACCAGCGCGATCAAGGAGTACGGGGCGCTGCGCCGTACGGTCTACGCGGCCCGTTACCTGGCTGACGAGACCTACCGGCGGCGCATCGCCCGGCAGCTGAACAAAGGCGAGAACCTGCACGCCCTGCGCCGTAGCCTCGCCTACGCCGGCGAAGGAGCACTCCGGCGCCGGCACCACGAGCAGCAAACCGAGCAGATGTGGTGCCTGACCCTGGCCACCAACGCGATCGTCTGCTGGTCCACCGAATACCACGGCCTCGGCGTGGCCGCCCTGCGCGGGACCGGCCGCGACGTCGACGACGAGGTCCTGGCGCACATCTGGCCGACCCACCACGAGAACGTGCACTTCTACGGCACCCACTCCGTCGACATCGACGGCGAGCTCGCCCAGCTCGACACCGACGGCTACCGGCCGCTGCGGCTGGCCGAAGTCGCCCCGGCGATCGGCTGACTGGTTTTCGATGGTCGAGCAGCCGTGGTGGCTCAAGCCCCACGGCTGCTCGGCCCGTCACCAACGATCTTGCGAAAACTGGCGCTAACGCTCTCCGTCGTCTGATGTACCGGATAACAGCCGGTTATCCGGTACATGAACGCGATCGCGGTCAGCCTGGCCTGCAGCCGCCGGTACGGCCCAGACGTGCGACCCGCGCACGTTATCCGGTACATGGGTCGGGCACTGCCAACCCGCGTACCGCGATGCGCTACGTCAAGCCCGGCCCGGTCGCCTTGGCCGAGATCATCGAACTGCTCGACACCGCTTCCCGCCGCGCCTGACCGCGTTTGCTCTGCTCAGGTGGCTAGTGGTCGGTATGAGTCGTCATCCGGGGAGAAGATTAGACGGTGGGTGACGGGCCGGGCCTTGGCCCAGGCTACGACGGCGTCCCGGGTGCCTTCGTACATCTCCTGGCCGACTCGTTCGCCATTCGGTGTCGGTTCCGGGTATTCGTCGGACCAGGTCCCCAACCAGGTGGTGCCGTCCGGTAGGGGGTAGAGGTACACAGTGCCGTGGCCTGGTCGTGGCGTACCGAACGGCGCCGCTTCTATCGCCTGCTCGCGTAGCTCGGCAGGCAGGTAGTCGGCGTACTTTCTGCGCTTGGGTTCGCTCACGTTGTGAGAGATTAGCGCTGACATCCCCGCGCGAGAGTTCTCACATCGCCCCGCCCCGTCGTGGCTGACCAGCGACAACAGGCTTAGCGCCAGTTTTCGCAAGATCGTTAGCCATGGGCCTGCTCGAACGTGATGGCGCGCAGGGGCTGGAAGGACATATCGGGCTCACCGGGAACATGGGCATCATGTTCCTACGAGCCTGACGCAACGTCACGATCGTTAACTGCCCGTCCTCAAGATTCCCGACAGAGTCCTTCAGTGAAGATCCGACTGGACCTCGGTCAGTCGATGCCTTCGACGATGCGGAAGTCGCGCTCGACGCCGTCGGAGAGGGCGACCAGCGCCTCGCGGTAGGCCGCACTCTCGTGCGCCGCGACGGCCTGCTCGAAGCTGTCGAACTCGACCAGGACGGTACGCTCGGCGATTCCGGCGTCATGCGCCACGACCCGACCGCCACGGACGAGGGTCCGACCGCCCCCGGCCTTGACGGGCGGACCGGCCAGCTTGTTGTAAGCAGCCAGCTTCTCAGGGTCTGAAATGGTGCGGTAGACGCTGACCCAGTAGCCCTTGGGCATGGAACCTCCAGTGTTGGGATGAGTGCATCTGACTTACGGGTTGGTCTCGGACGAGCGTCGGCGGGCGAGAGCGAGGCTTGTCAGCGTCGTGATCGCCATGGCGCCGATGCCGACCAGCGCCGCGGTGGTGTAGGCGCTGTCGTCGGGGAAGAGGTGGCCGGGGCCGGTGCCCGCGGCGAGGATCAGGCCGCCGATGGCGCTGCCCAGGGAGTACCCGACGCTGCGGATGACGTAGTTGAAGCTCATGGCGCTCGACGTCTCGCTCTTGGGGGTGACGGCCAGGATGACGCCGGGCATCGCGGCCGATAAGCCGCCGACGCCGAAGCCGAGCACGCCCATCGCCGTGAACAGTTCGGCCAGGTCCGACCGGGCCGCCGCGAACAGGGCGAACCCGCCGCCGACCACGACGGCGCTGCCGGCCAGGAGCAGGGGGTCGGCGATCCGCGTCCGGACCCGCGGCGTGAGCTTGCCGGCGACGAACCCCAGCACCGAGAACGGGATGAGGACCAGCCCGGCGACGAAGGTCGTCAGCCCGAAGCCGTAGCCGGCGCCGTGCGGCGTTTGCGCGTACCGGGTGATGAGCGTGAGCAGGAGGTACATGCCGATCCCGCCGACGAACATGGCGAGGTTCGCCCCGGCGACCGCCGGGTGCCGCACCGCCCGCACATCGACCAGGGGCGTCGTGCTGCGCAGCTCGATGACGGCCCAGACGCAGAGCAGCACCACCGCGACGACGGCGAGGACCGCCGCCACGGCGAGGTGCCGGCTCCACAGATTCCGTTCGCCGGCGAGGAACAGCACCAGGAGCAGCGCAGCGGCCAGGACGACCGCGCCTGCCACGTCCACGTGGGCGGAGCGGCCTTCGGGGGCTTCGGGCATGGAGCGCCACGCGGTCAGGAGGGCGGCGGCGGTGACGACCAGGCCGAGGCCGTAGGCGGCCCGTACCCCTCCGAACTCGGCGAGCAGTGCGGCCAGCGGGTAGCCGACGCCGGCCCCGATGATCGAGACCACCGAGATCAGGGCGATCACGGCCGCGCTGCGCTCTTCGGGGAGGTGGTCTCGGGCCACGCCCATCATCAGCGCCGTCAGCCCGAGCCCGACGCCCTGGGCCGCCCTGCCGGCCAGCAGCCACGCGAACGGCAGCGGCAGCACGGTGAGCGCGCTGCCGGCGACGACGACCGCCAGCGTGGCGAGGATCGTGGCCCGCCGGTGCCGGCCGGCTCCGAGCCGGCCCAGGACCGGCGTGGCGACGGCGCCGCTGAGCAGCGCGACGGTCAGCGTCCACTGCGCGCTGCCGAGCGAGACGTGGAACGAGGTCGCCACGCTGGTAATGAGCGGCGTCCCGAGGCTGGCGACCGCCGCCACGACCAAAGCGATGAACATCAGGGCGGGGACCAGCAGCCGCGCCTCGGAACGCGCCACCGGGAACGCCTTCACCGCGACCCCGCCGACCGGCTGCCCGGTCACTGCTTCGGCCCTTCGCGGTCCTGGCTTTCGAGCTCTGCCAGATGCTTCAGCGCCGGAAGGGCCGCCACCAGCGCCTCGACCTCGTCGCCGGTGAGCTCGTCGATCAACCGCTCGAACGCGTGGACGCCCGCCTGGCGCCGCGTCCGGACATAGGAGGCGCCGGCCTCGGTCAGGCACACCAGCGTGACCCGCTTGTCGGACGCGTCGCCCCGCCGCTCGACCAGGCCGGACTCCTCCAGCACCCGGACCAGGGCGGTCATCGCGGGCTGGGTGACGCCCTCGACCGCGGCCAGATCGGTGATGCGCCGCGGTCCGGTCCGGTCCAGGGTGGCCAGGGTAGCGGCGGACGTCAGGCTCATGTCCCGGGGCAGGCGTCTCGCGGCCCTGGTGGCCAGGCCGTAGAGGGCTGCCCCGATGGCGGCGGACGCGCCAGGAGCGGTGTCTTGACGACTCACGCTCAAAGCATAGCAAACTTATATTCATAGTGTATGGAAATGAGTCGACTGGCGCGGGCGCGCGCTGGCCGTCACGCCCGCCGCGATGGAAGTGCTCGGTGGGGATACCTGCGCCGGGCCGCTGGCCGCGTCGCCGTGGTGATCTCTCGCCGCGATCGTGTGCACACCGACTCCGGCGACCCGCGCGGAACCTATGGCGAGGTCGTCCCAGCAATACGAGTCCGACCGCAGTGCCTGGAAGGTCGGCAAATACATCCGCGAGCACGCCGAGTTCGCGATCATCGCCGTGGACGGCACCGTCCGCCGCGTCTACGCCCTCGACCAGAACGGCCGGGCACAGCACCCCAACCGACCCGACAAGTGGATGTTCACCGCGCCAGCCGGACCCGCTCAACGACGCCGAAATCCGCGCCGAGCGCGCCGCCGGCCACCTGCCGCTACAGCCCGGCGACGACCGCCCCACCCGAGTCGGCGGCGCGTACCGTCCCTACTGGTTCTAACAGAACTTCCATCACCGACAACGCGACGCGAGGGCGAGTCGCCATCGGCCACATGTGACATAGAATCCCGTATTCTCTGTCACACAGCCGATGATCCCCCCATCGCCACCAGCGGGACGCCATCACCGCGGCGAGGGCGACTCGGCCACATTCTGTGTCACATCACCGGAAGGGGCCGCCGAGGTGTCCGCGGTCCCGCTGCCGACCGCCCATCGCCCGGTGGCGCTCGTGGTCGCCGTCGACGCGTTCCTCGACCGGTTCCGCGACGACCCTGGCACCCGCGCCACCTACACCGAGACCCTGCGCCGGCTGCGCGAGACCGCCGGCGATCAGCTACCGGTCGCCGCGCTCACCCCGGAGCTCTACGAGCAGACGATGACCCGCTGGGCCGAGCGGGCCGCGAACACCTGGAACAAGCACCTGTCCGCGCTGACTTCGTTCACCGTCTACTGCCGCCGCCAGGAGTGGCTGACCACCGACCCCGGCCGGCGCCTGGAACGCCGCAAGGTCACCCGGACCCGCGACAAGGCCATCCCCCGTACCCGCCTCGAACGGCTGTTCACCGACGACCGCAACCCGCTACGCGAGCGGGTGCTGTGGCGGATGCTCTACGAGACCTGCGCCCGCACCGAGGAGATCCTCAGCCTGAACGTGCCCGACCTCGACATGGAGTTCCGCCGCGCCCTGGTCACCGAGAAGGGCGGCGACCGCGCCTACGTGCACTGGGAAACCCCGACCGCCCGGCTCCTGCCCCGGCTGCTGGCCGGCCGCACCACCGGGCCGGTGTTCCTCGCCGACCGACGTGCACCCGCCGCCGGGCGCCGTACGCCGGCCCTGGGCGACATCTGCCCGGACACCGGCCGCGGGCGGCTGTCCTACCCGCGCGCCGAGTACCTGTTCAAGCAGGCGTCCAAGCTCCACGACCCGCACGGCGCCGGGTACACCCTCCACCAGCTGCGGCACTCCGGGCTGACCCACCTGGCCGCCAAGGGCCGCACCGCCGCCGAACTCCAGGCCAAGTCCCGCCACCTGCACCTCGCCACCCTCGGCATCTACGTCCGGCTCGGCGAGGAGACCTCCGCCCGCATCACCGCCGAAAACGACGAGCACCACCGACGGCACCGCCACTGATCTCGCATCCCACGTACCGGGATCACGGGAAACGTCGAAACGGCGTCCGGCAACCCGGCCGTCTTGAGGCCGTCACCCCAGGTGCGGGCCTAGATCAACTGCTTACCGTTGTTTTTGGTCTGGAAACTACGGGCGGCCCAGCAAGAAGGACCAGGACGCCCACCGCAAGGCCAAAGGCTCCAAAGGCGGTCGCCCACCCGCGTTCGACAAGGACCTATACCGGCTACGCCACGCCGTCGAGAACGGCATCAACAGGCTCAAACGCCACCCTGGCGTCGCCACTCGATACGACAGCTGGCGGTCCGCTTCCAAGCCGTCCTGACCATCACCATCATCACCGAGTGGCTATGACCAGCTTATGAAACACGCCTTAGGCCGGCCGAACTGGTTGAACCGGCGCTGGCGCGGGGACCGTTGCCACGAGTTCTCGCATCCAGGTGACCGGCATCCCGGGATTGCCACCGACCGCCTCCACCACGTCTAGGTCGTCGTCGGTGAGTAGGGCTGGGAGCAGGGCAACCGGCAGGTTCCGGTGCTTGGCCGCGCCGCGGCGCACCGAAGCGTCAGGGTCGGCAGCCAACCGGGCCACCAACACGGGGGGCAGGTCGCGGTGGTGGGTGGCGATCCTGCGCAGCCGGACTTCTGGCGCCATGGCGAACCGCTCGAACGCCCGCACCGTCAGGCTTGGGTGGTCTTCGAGCCGGGGGATGATCTTGTGGTTGTTGCCGCACTCCACGATCACCCGTTCGACCGCCGCCTCTGGCAGAACATGGTTGCGCCGCACCACGATCCGGCGCACCTCGGCGTCAGTGTCGTGCAGCAGCCGTTGTTCAAGTTCTTCTGGCAAATCGCCGACCGCAGCCACAGCACGCCTGAAACACGGATATGGAGAGTCGACATAGGTAGCCCTTTCCGCCACTGGGGCGCGCTTGAGCCAGTCCAGTGGCCAGCGCTCCATCCAGGCCGTGGCGAGGCGGAGCCGGCCCATCTCGAACGCTACCCACCGCTCGTCCAACTGCTGGTCGTCCAGGTCGGCCTTGTCGTCCGGGTTGGGCCCAAGGAACTCGGCGTGGAGTCGGGCCCGCATTGGCTCCGGCGTGTCCCGCCGGAGGATCATGGTCGAACGAGCCATGCCCCGGGCGAACGGGTCCGGCGAGTCCAGCAGCGGTTCCAGGATCGCGCGTGGAATGTCGGGATGGTTGACGAGTGTGCCCACCATGGCGAGGTCCGCATCCGGCACCTGGTCGCGATGCAATCGGTTGATCAGTTCTGCGACCAAGGCGGTGGCCTGCTCGGCGGTCAACGTGACGTAGGGCAACGCCTCACGGCGGGTGGCCGGATCCGCCAGCAGTGCCGGATGCAGGTCAGCCGGCGGCGGGGGATTCCACGAACTGATCGCCTTGACCCGCACCGTTGGGTCGGGATCGGTCAGGAGTCTCCGATACACCGGTTCTGGGATCTGCCACCGGCTGCCAGCCACGGCCTCCCGGACCTGCGGATCCGGGTCGTGGGCCAGCCAGACCCTGACCTCGTCTGGAACAAATCGGTTCCCGGCGACCCGGGCCCGAACCTCGGGATTCGGGTCGCCGGCCAGCTCGCGCAGAAGGTTGAGCGGCACAGTCGCCCCAGGGATACCCAGGCCGTTGGTGATGTTCCCTTGGGCTGCTGCCGCGCGGGTGTCCGGATCCCGGTCCCGAGCCAGCTGCCACCGGATCGGGACCGGGGTGGCCGCATTGTGGGCGAGGTTGCGGGTGACCTCCCGATCGCCGAGAGACAGCAGCGCCTCCGCGACCCCCTCCGGGAAGCCCGCCCGGGACAGTGCCATGGCCCCAGCCGCCCGGCGGTCGCAGGCCAGGCAAAGCAGCACGTCCTGCGGGGTGGACGCGTTGACGGCCATCCCTAACAGTGCCCGCACCCGGCGCTCACGGTCCAGGCCGGGACACTTCAGATCCTGCAACGATGACATCGGTGATGATGATAGTCGATCACCCCATCCGATCCGGCGGTTACCGACAGTGATTGCCAGGCGAGCCATAAACGTGAATACAGGACAGTTGGATTACACGACCCTGCCAGTCGGACGGGCCTGGTAGCACCGACGAAGTTTCGGCCGGAAAACCGTTTGAGCCCTTCTTCCGCGTTCCCGTAGGTTGCCTGCGACCCGCCGCAGTGAGGACAGAGGACAAACCGCGTGACCCCGCCCGCTCTTTAGACCTGACACCTTCTTCCGCTCACCTGTAGCCGACGCTCCCGTCGGTTCTGCCGGGCTGCCCTTGTGCGCCCGGTCGTACAGCGTTTGAGGTCGCGCGTAATCGGCCTCGCGTCAGGTCTAGAGAGATCAGGTCTAGAGAGACTATGTCTTCACAACCTCATACTGTGCTGCCCTGGGTCGTTCGTCGGACCAGGCTGCCCCTGCTGTCGTTGCGGTGCGTGGACTGCCGGTCGGACTCGGCCACCACCGGCAAGGGCAGGTTCCGTGTCAACGCCAACGGCAAGCTGCTGGACGTGTGGTTGCTGGTCCGCTGCGTATCCTGCGATCGGACGAGCAAGCTCACCGTGCACGAGCGAGCAACGGTCAGATCCCTCGATCCGGCCGAGCTCCACGGCTACCGCGTCAACGATCCGGACCTGGTGGCGTCCAGGCTGTTCGATCCGCTGCTCGCCCGGCGCAACCGCTTCACCCTGGACTGGACGGGGGCCTGGCGGCTGGACACCCCGTCGGCATGGCTCGACGAGGCGTGGCCGGTCCAGGTGGAGGTCGTCTTCGAGGATCCGGTACCGGTGCGCCCGGAACGGCTCATCGCGAAAGGGCTCGGCCTCAGCAGGAACGAGGTGTTGCGTCGGATCAAGTGCGACATTTCGCTGCGCCGTCCGACGAGCGCCGGATTCACCTTCACCGTGATGACCGAGGACTAGCGGGAATGTAGCCGGGCGGGCCGGGTGGCCCGCCCGGCTCCCGGAAGGTGTCGGGTCTTGCGGTCGTAGCCGTACGGGTCATCGCCAATCTCGTTCTGTATCGGGGTGCCCCTTCGGTTGCGGTGTCGGTCCTTCATCGTCGGTCTGCGGTCGCCATCATCACCGCCCGGCAACCTGGCGAAGACTGCCAAAACACTCAAATCAACTAAAGTGGACACGCCACGGGGCTGGTCACGTTCACCCGTACGCGGTTGTGCACTTCAACGCGTACGCCGACACTCCGGCAGGTGCAGCCCGCTCATCCACACAACCACTGGTCTGGCGCGTTGGGGGCTGCACCATCGGCACAGCATCCGTCCGGACCCGCCGAGCGGGGAGACCCGCCAGGACACTGCCGGACGGCGTCGGGGTCAACCTGTGCTGATTCGATCGCGTGTTGCCCTGTTGATGTTGGCAGACTGATCGCATGACAGGCCTGACCGCCGAGCTCGTGGTTGATGGTCGTGACCCGCAGACCCCGGTGCTCGCCCCGAACGGGCGTCTGCTCTGCTGCGTTCTTGCTCCCACCAGCCGGATCGGCGACCACCTCGACACCGAATTGTGGCTCGCCGACATCGATGGCGCCGGCGCGTCGCGCCGGGCGACCGCCGATACCGCAGTGGAGTCTCGGCCCCGCTGGTCGGCGGACTCGGAGACGCTGTTCTTCCTGTCCGATCGCGCCCAGTCCGGTACCCCGCAGGTCCACCGGCTCACCCTCGCCGACGCCACGGTGATCGCGTTGACCAACTGGCGCGCAGGCATCATCGACCACCTGCCACTCGCCGACCCCAACCTGGCCGCTCTGCTCGCCGAGGATGAACCCACCGAGTTGGACGCGCGTCGCGCCCTGGACCGCGACGACGCCATCGGCGGCGAGCGCGAATGGCGTGCCCGGTTGCGCCTGCTCGATCAGCGCACTGGCCAGGTCACCACCCCGAACGTGTTTGGCACCCGGTACGTCGTGGAACTGCGGCATCGTCCCGACGGCGGCCCGCTCGCTGTACTGACCCAGGCCAGCGCCGACAACGACTAGGGTCCACGCACCGGCCAACTACACCTGTTCGACCCCACGACCGATACCGCCGAGGACCTCGGAACCGTCGAGGCCGAGGCACGATCTCTGGCCTGGTGGCCGGGCGAGGACGGTTGGCACCGGGCATGCTCGCCGCGACAGGGGAGAACGGCCAGTTCGAAGCCGCGCTCGGTGGTAGCACCGGCTGGTCCGGCATCGGACCACACCCACACGACGCGGTCAGCCCGATCTCCTTTGCCAGCCGCATCCGTACTCCGGTGCTCATCCTGCAAGGCGCCGAGGACACCAACGTCCCCCTCGGCCAAGCCGTGTACTTCCACCGGGCGCTGCGCCACCTCGGCCTCGAGCACGAGTTCGTGATCTACCCCAGGGAAGGCCACTCGATCCGGGAACGCAACCACCAACTCGACGTCATGCACCGAACCCGTGCCTGGTTCGATCGTTGGCTCCGGCCCTGAGCGGGGCGCGTGGTCCTGATGTCGTTGCTTCCCATGATGATGACGGCAGTGTTCCCGTATCCACCTGTCGCTACCGACCTGAGCTGACCTCAAGACCCAGGCGGTCTGAGATCCGCAGCGTCTGAGGATGCGCGGTCTCCGCTTGTGCTCGGGCTCCGCTCGCCGTGTCTTTGAGAACTCGCCAACCTCCTGCCATCACGCTCAACGAACTTCCCCGCCCCGATTATTGGATTGCTGATATTGGTAATCCAATAATCGGGGCGGGGAAGTGGGGCAAAGTGGACATTCAGTCGCTGCACCATAATGACAGTTATTGTGCGCAACGATTTGGGATGGTGTAATCCACGCGGCGCGTCGTCCGAGCACGCCACCTCACCCGGTGGTCTACGGTCACGGGATGCTCGCGAACGTCAAAGGCCTGTCCCGGCACTTCACCGAGGAGACCCTGCGCGACTACCTCCTCGAACGCTCGGTTCGTACCACCGAGGGGTGTCTGGTAGTGCGGGGCTACGGTACGCGACGCGGCGTCTACCAGAAGGTCGCCGGCCGGGCCTGGGCGCACATCGCCGCCTACGTGGTATTCGTCGGCGCGTACGATCCCACGCTCGACGTCGACCACGTCTGCAACGTGAAGGACTGCATCGAGCCCACGCATCTTCGGCAGGTGACGCGGGCCGAGAACTGTCGGAGCCGCATACTGCAACCGCAGTGCCGCAACGGACACCAGCGGGAGGTGGACAGCGCCACCGGAACCTATCGCCGGACGTGCCGGTTGTGCGACCGGGACACCCAGCGACGGTGGCGCGAGCGGCAGGCGGAGATCGTGGCACAGGCTCGGGCGACGATCGGTATCAGCTGAGGGGAGCCTGCCGCCGGCAGGGCTGACACCGCTGTCCTGCTACATCGGTATCAGCCCTCGTGCAACGCCGGCGGCGGGCCGACCCGCCTTACGGTCCGTGGTGGGCCAGGGCGACGATCGCCCGCTCCAGGTGCTCGGTGAGCATCCTGCGTTCGTCGGCGGTGAACGCCGCGGCCAGTCGTCGCTCGACGGCGAGGACGACCCGGTCGGCCCGACGCACCAGGTCGGTACCCTCGGATGTCAGCCGGGCGACCCGTACCCGCTGGTGCAACGGCGACACCGTCCGCTCGATCAGCCCTTTCCCTTCGAGGTTTTCGAGTACGGTCGCCATGGTCTGCGGGGTCACCAGGCAGGAGCGGGCGAGTTGCGCGGCGGACGCCTCCGAGGTCTGCAACAGTACGAGCAGCGCCGCGTACTGCGGGACGGTCAGCCGAAACTCCTGCAGCACGCGCGTCTTCTCGTTGATCAGCGCCTGTTCGGCGCGTTTGATGACGAGGCCGATCCGTTCCATTTCAGTAGCGTGTGCCGACGGCCGTCGGTGCGGCGTCGAGCTCGGCGAGGTCGGCGGCGGTCAGGGTGAGGTCGGCGGCGCCGATGTTGTCCGTGAGATGCCCGAGCCGACGGGTACCCGGGATCGGGATGACGTGCGGCCCCTGCGCGAGGGTCCAGGCGATCGCAACCTGCGCGGGGGTCACCCCGTGGCGGGCGGCGACGGTGCGTACCGTGTCGACGATGCGGGCGTTGGACGTGCGGGCTTCGCTGGTGAAGCGGGGGTTTCCGGCGCGCAGATCGCTGTCCTCGAACCGGGTGGTGGTGTCGATGGCGCCGGTCAGGAAGCCTCGTCCGAGTGGCGCGAACGGTACGAACGCGGCACCGTTGGCGGCACACCAACCGAGCACGTCGCCAGCGTCGAACGCACCGCTGGCGGCGACGGTAGCTGCGGATGCACCCGTGCTGGGCTGCCCGAGCGCGTCGCGGGTCCAGAGGGACAGTTCGGACTGTACGGCGGTCACCGGGTGTACGGCGGCTGCGGCGACGGCCTGCTCGACGGTGACCTCCGACAGCCCCAGGTAGCGGACGTTGCCGGCCCGGACCATCTCCGCCATCGCCCCCCAGGACTCGGTCAGCGGCACGGCGTCGTCGACGCGGTGCAGGTACCACAGGTCGATGTGGTCGGTGCCGAGGCGTTTCAGTGACGCGTCGACGGCGGCACGTAGGTGGGCCGGCGACCCGTCACGGCGGATGGACTTGGTGCGCATGTCGTCGACCACCAGCCCGGCCTTGGTTGCCAGGAACACCGTGTTGCGCAGGCCCGACAACGCCTCGCCGACAAGGGATTCGTTGTGGCCGTCACCGTAGACGTCCGCGGTGTCGATGAAGGTTGCTCCGGCGTCGACGGCGGCCCGCACCACGTCCCGTGATGCGGCATCGTCGCGCGTGCTCTCGGCGTAGGCCCAGCTCATGCCCATGCAGCCCAGGCCGATCACGCCCACGTGGCGTCCGGTGGCACCCACCTCACGTGTCCGCATGTCCCCACACCCCTCAATAGCAGTACTCTGTCATTCAACAGACTACTGCTAGGGGCGGCCATGGCAAGGGCTCTCGTTCTCATCGACCTGCAGGAGTGGGTAGTCGAGCGGTACGCGCCAGACGGGGGCACGGCGGCGGCACGGGCCGCCGAACGGGCGCGACGCTCGTTCCGGGAATCCGGCGATCTCGTCGTCCATGTGCGACATCTGGCCCTCGACGGCTCGGACGGAGGGCCGGACTCGTCGGTGACACGTTTTGTCGACGAGGTGACGGTCGAGGACGACGACCCGGTCGTCGACAAGTACGACCGCAGCGCCTTCGCGGGCACCCGGTTGGACGGTCTGCTGCGTGACCATGCGGTCAGCGACGTCACGCTGGCCGGCCTGGTGACCGAGGGCGGCATCGCGGGTACCGCCGTCGACGCGCTACGGCTGGGCTACCGGGTTTCCGTACTGCTGCCGGCGATTGCCGGGAACACGCCGGCGGGACACCACGGTGCTCTCGACGACCTGCTTGATCGAGGCGTGACGGTACGGGAGAGCATCCAGTAGCGCTCGTCGGTTCCGAACCGAATAATCACGGCAACGATGGTCCCCAGCGCGGTACGGTCCGCGAATGACTCATGACGACGGGTACTTCGGGGAAGACGTGGCGGCGAGGTACGACGATCCGTCGTCGCCGATGTTCCAGCTGGACGTCGTGACTGCCACGGTCGACGTGTTGGCGGAGTTGGCAGGTGGGGGCCGGGCTCTCGAGTTGGGTGTCGGGACGGGGCGTGTCGCGGTGCCGTTGGCCCGACGCGGTGTCGCGGTGCACGGAATCGACCTGTCCCGGGCGATGGTGGCCCGGATGCGGGCCAAGCCCGGCGGTGATGCGATCGGCGTGACCATCGGCGACTTCGCGACGACGAGAGTGGACGGAACGTTCTCCCTCGTGTACCTCGTCTTCAACACGATCATGAACCTGACCGCCCAGGAGGCCCAGGTGGCCTGTTTCCGCAACGTCGCGGACCACCTCGAACCAGGCGGTCGGTTCGTTGTCGAGGTCATGATCCCAGATCTGCGCAAGCTTCCGGCCGGGCAGAACGTCGTCCCGTTCCACACGAGCCCGACCCGGTGGGCGTTCGACCTCTACGATGTCGCGACGCAGACGATGAGTTCGAACTATGTCGAGGTCGTCGATGGACGCGGGAGGTACCGTTCGATTCCCTTCCGGTACGTCTGGCCGGCGGAACTCGATCTGATGGCCAGACTTGCCGGGCTGCGGCTGCACGAGCGCTGGGATGGTTGGGCGAGGGATCCGTTCACCAGCGACAGCGCCCAGCATGTCTCGATCTGGGAGAAGCCCACCGGTTGACCCGACGGCACTACGACCGGCCACCATGGCGGGACCGGTACAGTCGCGCTGTGCCGTTCCTGGTCGAACCTCTGCTGCCGCCCGGCTGGATGGCGGCGACGGCGCAGCCGGTGATCCACGCGGACGGTCTCGTGCTCAGGCCGTGGCGGTGTTCGGACCGTCCGGCGGTCCTCGCCGCGTACGCGGATCCCGACATCCAGCGGTGGCACTGCCGGTCGATGACCGAGGACGAGGCCGGTGACTGGATAGCCGCGTGGCCCGGGCGTTGGCGGAACGAGACCGGCGCCGGCTGGGCGGTGACCGAGGCGTCGGAGGTGGTCGGTCAGGTCAGCCTGCGCCGGATCGTCCCGGCGGAGGGCCTCGCCGAGGTGTCGTACTGGGTGCTGCCCGCCGTACGCGGTCGCCGTATCGCTCCACGGGCGCTGGCCGCGGTCGCCGTATGGTCCTTCACTACGCTCGGGCTGCACCGGGTCGAGTTGTACCACTCGACGTCGAACGTCGCGTCGTGCAAGGTCGCGCAACGTGCCGGCTTCACGGCCGAGGGCACGAAACGCGGTGAGGGCCATCATGCCGACGGCTGGCACGACATGCACATCCACGCCCGGCTCGCCAGCGACCCGTAGCGGGCGGCGAACCGATCCGTCGCAGCCAATAGTCTTGTCCGGTTATTGCCTGAGATTTATTCAAATGACACGATTGCTGGCAGCCAGACTGTGCCTTCGACGCCGGAGGTGACGGGATGCTCGGGATCCTGTTGCAGATCGTTCGTACGACCGGAACGCTGCTGCTCGGCCTGTTCGCCGGCGGGATGTTCTGTCTCTCGCTGGCGTCGTCGGTGAGCGAGTTGCCCGGGCCGGCCTACGTGCCCTACTGGCAGGCGCTCAACACCGACTATGTCCGGGCCATGCCGCCGCTGGTGCTCACCTGTCTGGCGTTGCTCGTACTGACCTGTGTGTTGTCGTATCGGCGGGGCTGGCTGGTGTTCGGTCTCGGCGTGTCCGCCACGCTGCTGGTGGCGGCCACCGTCGTGTTCACGTTGACCCAGTTGGAGCCGATCAACCAGGTCGCCGACACGTGGCCCGTCGATCAGCCACCGGGCGACTGGGCGGAACTGCGTGACCGTTGGTGGCGGCTGCATACGGTACGAACCGTACTGGTGACGGCGGCCTTCGCCGTGATCCTGATGGCCCAGGCGGTCGACCGACCCCGCCGCGCGGCCGTCGGCCGCGTTGATGTCCCTGGTCGGCCGGCGCAGGCGGTCGTCTGACCAGGGACATCAACGGGTTACGGCGGTGGCGGGAAGGTGTGGTGGGGGTGGCCTGCCCGGTCGGCGTCAGGGGGTACGGTCACGGCACAGTTCCTCGACGGTCGCCAGGGTCCGCGCCAACCGGTCCCGGTCGTCAGCGGTCAGTGGAACGTTGTGCAACTCGGCCAGCGCGGCGTCGGCCCGGGTCGGATCCTGTAGCGAGAGGGCCAGTTCGGCACGGTAGGCGAGGGCTTCCACCCGTTCCACCGCGCTGGCGTCGGTGACCCGGGCGAGGGCGCCATCGAGGATTTTGGCAGCCTGGGCCACGTCACCCTTGCCGTCGGCCAGCACCACGGCGTTCTCCAGTGCGCGGGCCAGTTTCCCGCCGGGGGCGGGGGAGGCGGGGGAGGCGTTCGTCGGGAAGATGCGAATCCAGTTTCCCCCCGGGTCGATGAGGGAGAAGCCCGACAGACCTCCGACGTTCCTGCGCGGTCGCGGGCGGGTCATCCGCGGTATGCCGGATAACGGGACCCGGCCGTAGAGCGCTCGTAGTCCGTCGGCGAACGCGCGGTGCAGGGGGGCGGTGTCGGGTACGAACACGAGGCAGCTGCCGTAGGACTCGGTCGGGTCGAAGCCGGGTATGCCGAAGAAGTGCAGTTCGATGTCTTCCCGGCGCATCGCGAGATACGGGTTGGGCTTTGTCTGCCGGTACGTGCGCTCGAATCCGAGCGCTGAGTAGAAGGTCAGCATCTCGTCGATCGAAGCGCAGGGCAGCAGTGGAATGACTTTCATCGGTCCTCCAACGGTGACGCCGGATTGGCACGGGGGCTGTCGACCCGGCGGAGCCTGGTGGGCGGGACAGGGGCGGTCGAGCATGACCGTCCACGCAGTCTGGCGAAATGACAGGCACCTGTCAAAACGTTCACTCCGTAGAACTGCACTGTGGTTTTCCGCAGCCCCGGGGTGCAGTCCGCCCACTCCAGCCGGACGGGCGACCCCATGGTTCCGTCGGCCACGAATTCATAGCGTCGTCACATGATCCGAACACGACGCCTCCTCCTGGAGGCCGGCTTGCCGAACGCGCCGTCCGAACCACCGACTGACGGTCTCGTCGGCTTCGTCACCGACCTCGTGGAGCGACTCGGCGGTCCCGGCGCCGGCCTGGCGGTCGCCCTGGAGAACCTGTTTCCACCGATACCGAGCGAGGTGATCCTGCCGCTGGCCGGCTTCGCCGCAAGCCAGGGCAGGATGAACCTGGCTGCGGCGATCGGGTGGACCACGCTCGGCTCGGTGGCCGGCGCGTTGGCGCTGTACTACGTGGGCGTCGTGCTCGGGCGCGACCGGGTACGGGCGATCGCGGCGAAGCTGCCGATGGTGAAGGTCAGCGACATCGACCGTACGGAGGCGTGGTTCGCCCGACACGGAGTGAAGACCGTCTTCTTCGGCCGGATGATCCCGATCTTCCGGAGCCTCATCTCGATCCCGGCCGGGGTCGAACGAATGCCGGTGGCGACGTTCCTGCTCTACACCACACTGGGCAGTCTCATCTGGAACACCGTGTTCGTGATGGCCGGCTATCTGCTCGGCGAGAACTGGCATGCCGTCGAGACGTACGCCGGTACGTTCCAGAACCTCGTCATCGTCGTCTGCGCGCTCGCCGTGGCGTACTTCGTCATCTCACGCCTGATCCGCGCACGTCGGCAGCGGCGAGCACCCCGTGGCCACGACGTCGCCAACCATCCCGTCGACAGGCCCGGCACCGACGTTCGACCTCACTCAACCGGGTACGACACCAGGGGGCACCCGACGAGGATGGCACGCGGCACACTGTATGGCACGCCGCGCCGGCCGGATGAGGTCCAATGACGGCAGCCGGTGGGGAACTAGCCGGACCCGGTTCCGATGACGACGGTCGAGTTCATCTCATCGGAACTCGCCACCTGCGGGGTCAGCCCGGCGCGGGCGAGGGCCTCGACAGCCGCAGTGGCCTGACGGTCACTCGTCTCGACGAGCAGGTGACCGTTGGGCGCCAGCCACGACTTCGCCCCGGCGACGAGCCGCCGTACGACCTCGAGTCCGTCCGCGCCGCCGTCGAGCGCGACGCGTGGTTCATGTATCCGGGCCTCCGGGGGGAGCAGCCCGATCGCCTCGGTCGGCACGTAGGGCGCGCTCGCGACCAGGATGTCGACGTTGCCCCGCAACTCGGCGGGCAGCGGCTGGTAGAGATCACCTTCGAGTACCTGACCGGCGTGGGCGGCGACGTTGCGGCGGGCGCACCGTACCGCGGCGGGGTCGATGTCGACGGCGTACAACCCGACCCGGACCAGGGACGCTGCCAGCGCGACCCCTACCGCACCCGACCCACAGCACAGGTCGACCACCACGGCGCCGGGTAGCGCGCGTACGGCGGCCTGGCGGACGAGGAACTCGGTGCGGCGGCGGGGTACGAACACTCCCGGGTCGACGGATATCCGTAGACCGTGGAACTCGGCCCAGCCGAGAACGTGCTCGAGCGGCCGGCCGGAGATCCGCTGGTCCACCATGGCGGCCAGGACGTCCGGGCTCGGTGCGGTGGTGAGGAGTAACCGGGCCTCGTCCTCGGCAAAGACGCAACCGGCGGCCCGGAGCCGGGTGACGATGACGGACTGCGGGAGAGGTGACGCGGGAAACGACATGAGAGCCTTTCGGGAAGCCGAAGGGTGCTCTCCCGGTCCCCTAGATCAGGGAGACCGTCGCGGTGTGAGGTGGGAGCACCCGACCTGCTACAGCGGTAATGGGTCTCACCTCCTCGATAGGTCCAGCCAGGTACGACGACGCTACCCTATGCGATCTACGGCGGATCGCCCGGGGCGGGGTGGGTCACCTGCGGGCATGGTCGACCCGGGTCCGCCCCGGGCGCAGCCTGCAAAGCACGATGTGCGGAGGGCCTGGCAGCTGACAGGCCCTCCGCACATCGTGCTTTGGACGACTACGCGGTACCGGCACCCGCCTGCGCGACCTCCCGTTGGAGTACGGCCTTCCAGTACTGCGAGATGGACGGCGGGCCGCCCCACGTCGACGTGGGGCTGACGTAGACGTTGTTCGCCACCAGGTTGTTCTGGACGCTGAGTGCGTACCCCGGGTAGCTCTTCGGCAGGATCGCGTACGAGTCGGCGTCGTCGGTCAGTCCGTCGCTGCCATGGACGCGGCGGATCACCCATTTCTGCTTGTCGCTGCCGTCGGGATTCTGCAACACCGGTACCGCCTTGGCGTTGACGCCCGCCGTCAGGCACCGACTGTTCTCATAGCTCTTGATGAGACAGGTGTCCTCCGACACCGGTTCCAGGTACCACAGATGACCGAGGTAGCCCTTGCTGGTCAGGGTCGGGTCGAGGTTCCAGGTCTGGATGCCCTGGCCGACGCCGTCGTGATAGTTGTCCATCTCCAGATAGGTCCCGGTGACCTCGTGAATCAGCATGAACGGGCCGTTGATCGACTTGCTCAGGATGATGTCGGGCATGGGCGGGCGCCTTCCTAGCGTCGACTGTGGATGGGTGCATCCCGAAAGGGCATCGACTCCCGCGAAGGCTGCCGTCGCGAAGGATGCGGCCACTCCGGACAAACAGCGCCCCACGTAGAGTTCCAAGACGATTACAACCGGTCACTCTACGGATGAATGTCCTGGTCAGCAAGACCCTGCTTGGACGGTCGACCACCCAACTCGACACCCGCTGACGAGCAGGACCGGAAGTTGCCGCTCTGCCACCGGCCGCTCTGCCCACCGGAGACGGCACGTCGCGTGGCCGGGCCGGGACGGAACTGCTCCCGTGGGCGGCGACCCGACCACATACCTTCGGTCCCCGGCGGTCGAAACCCGTTCGGCGGTACCGGAGGCGGTACGCACGGGCAGCGGTAGGTTGGGCCGATGGTTCTCGGCGATGCGCTCTACGGGCTGTACGTACGTCACCTGAAGGCACAGTTGTCCGGTGGCCCGATGCCCCGGCACGTGGCGATGGTCATGGACGGCAACCGCCGCTGGGCCCGACAGATGGGTTTCGAGAACCCGAGCGTCGGACACCGTTACGGGGCGGAGCACATCGAGGAGGTGCTGGGCTGGTGTGCCGACGTGGGCATCACCCACGTCACGCTCTTCGTCGCCTCGACGGACAATCTCCGCAAACGCGCGTCGGCCGAGATGCGGTTCCTGATGGACGTGATCGAGCAGGTCATCGCCGGTCGACTGATCCGTCAACCCGGCCAGTGGCGGTTGCACCTGGCCGGCCGGATGGACACACTGCCTGATTCCACCCGACACGCCCTGAAGCTGGCCAAGGACACCACCCGGGACAGCGACGCCAGATTTCACCTGACCGTCGCGGTCGGATACGACGGCCGTGAGGAGGTGGTCGACGCGCTGCGCTCACTGCTCGTACACGAGGCGGAGACGGGCGCCACCACCGAGGAGTTGGCGCAGCGGTTGACCGCCGACGACATCGCGGCACACCTCTACACCAGTGGTCAGCCCGACCCGGACCTGATCATCCGGACCAGTGGGGAGCACCGGTTGTCCGGATTCCTGCTGTGGCAGGCCGCCTACTCGGAGCTCTACTTCTGTGAGGTGCACTGGCCGGGATTCCGGCACGTCGACTTCCTGCGGGCGCTGCGCTCGTACGCTGCCCGTCACCGCCGGTTCGGCACCTGATCCGGCTCCGCAGCCGGATAGAGGGCGACCAGGGCCCGGGCGGTGGCGGTGAACCGGTCCCGCAGTTCGGGTGGACCGAGCACCTCGACCTCCGCGCCGAGTTTGAGCAGTTCGGTGTGGCCATGCTTGATCGACTCGATCGGCACCGTGGTGTGCAGCCAACCTGTCTCGTCGGGAGCTCCAGCTGCCTGCCGGGCGCCCCGGGCCATGGCCGGTGGGAAGACGTACGCCATCCGCGCCAGCGCGGCGGCGGTCATCCGGACCTTCGCCTCGGTCCGGTAGACGCTGCGTTCGTACTGGTCGGTCCAGGATTGCCAGAACTCGGCGAGGTCGAACTCCGTCGGTCGGGTGAAGTTCTCCTCGAGCACCGTCAGTTCGAGGATGGCCGCCACCCGGTAGGTGCGTACGTCTTCGTCGGCCCGGGCCACCAGATACCACCGGCCCGCTTTGAGGACCACCCCCAGCGGGGCAAGGGTGCGGGTCACCTCCCGCGGGGTCTTCCACCGCCGATAACGGACCTCGACCAGCCGGTCGGCCCAGACCGCATCCGCCAGCGCCGCCAGGTGCGGGGTCGGTTCGGAGTCCCGGAACCAGCTCGGTGCGTCGAGATGGAAGCGGTCCCGAACCCGACCGCTGCCCACCGCCAGTTCGGTGGGCAGCGCTGCCTGTAGCTTCAGCTCGGCAGTGGCCAGCACCGTGCCCAGACCGAGTTCGGCCGCCGGCCCCGGCATCCCGGCGAGGAAGAGTGCCTCCGCCTCCTCGGTCGTCAGACCGGTCAGCCGGGTCCGGTAGCCGCCGAGGAGCTGGTAACCCCCGACCGGGCCGCGGTCGGCGTAGACCGGAACCCCAGCCGCGCTGAGTGATTCGACGTCCCGGTAGACGGTACGCACCGAAACCTCCAGGGCTTCGGCGAGTTCCCGGGCGGTCATCCGGCCCCGGGTCTGCAGAAGCAGCAGGAGGGACAACAGTCGACTGGCACGCACCTGACGAACCTAGCCGCCGACCATGACGGAACGTGTCAGGATCCGGGCCTGACCCCTTACCACCTGGCCATCTGGTAGCTGTCTCGTCACCGGTCGTCGAAGTTGTCCCCGCCCATGGGATTCGCCGGCATGTCTCTGGCGTCGCACATGATCGGGCTGAGAACCTCTTCCGTATGCCTCGATCCACCTCCCTCGCTCGGCATCGATCCGGCCAACCCGCTCTCAACGGGGGACCACTCGACTTCACCGAGGCTTGGCTGATCAACCGGCGGCTCTCCGATCACACCCGGGCCGCCTACCGGCGGGACATCACCGGCTGGCTGTCCTGGTGCGCCGACCGGAGCCTCGATCCGCTGGCCGCGAACTTCCTCGACGTCAACGAATACGGCCGCGCGCTGGAGTCCAGCATGGACCCACGAAGCGGTCGCCTGCTCACCCCGGCCACCGTTGCCCGCAAACTGTCCGCGCTGTCAAGCTGGTACGACTTCCTCGCCAAGCTACGGGCAGTCGATGCCAACCCGGTGTCCGGCGCGGACCGGCCGAAGGTCAGCCGGGACCATTCGGCCACGGTCGGTCTCGCCCCGGAGGAGGTGGATGCGCTGCTGGCCGCCGCCGAGGCGGACACCGGTCCGACCGCCGCCCGTAACCGTGCCGCCCTCACCCTGCTGGCCGACCTGGGGTTGCGGGTGGGGGAACTGGTGTCGTTGGATCTGGCCGACCTGGGATACGAGCGGGGACACCGCAGCGTACGGTTCATCGGCAAGGGTGGCCGGGCCCGCCGACGGGCGTTGACCCCGGGTACGGCCTACGCGGTCGACGCCTACCTGGCGGAACGCGCGGCGGCCGAACGGGTTCCGGTCAACGAACTGACCGGTCCGCTGCTGGTGACCTCCAGCGGTGGCCGCCTGGACCGGCACGCCGTGTTCCGACTGGTCCGGCGGCTGGCTCAGCAGGCGGGCATTCCGGCGTGGGCGAAGCTGTCCCCGCACTCGCTGCGCCACGCCTTCGCCACCACCGCCCGCGCCGAGGGGGTGCCGTTGGAGGACGTCCAGGACGCCATGGGGCACGCCGATCCACGGACCACTCGCCGGTACGACCGGGACCGGCACAACCTGGACCGTGATCCGGCGTACGCGATCTGGGCCGCCCGCGCCCGACGTGCCCCGGCGTCCCCCTGACCGACGGCGCGGCGATCAGCCTGGTTCACGCCGTCCTGGTCAGGTCGAGGACTTCCAGGTAGTGCGGGTCGTACGTGACGCCGAGGAGGTTTCCGATTCACTCCAGCCGGGAGACGGGTGGCGGCTACCGACTCGGCTCGTCCACACCGGACGGCGGTGGTATCTGCTGGCCTGGGACATCGACCGGATCCATCCCCGCCTACCCTGCGGCCCACACTTCGTACCCGGAGAGCCGCCCGGCGGGGGACGCCGCCGGGGTCCGGTAGTGCCGGTGGGGTCCTGCGCAGCGGGGATCCGGATTGCCGTGCTGTGTCCCGGACGACTACGGTTGGTCGTATGACTGCCGGGTCGGCCATGGGCCACGAGCGATTGAGGCACCCGGCCACGGCGTGAGCGCCGGGCGGGCCAGAGGCCCCCCTTTTTTCTTCCCCGCGTCCACGTTTGGGCGGCAGGGTCTTCCATTTCCCCGACGGTGCCGACCGCCGTCGGTCATGCCCATCGCTCGACTTCCGGTGGTGGACGCCACCGTGACCTACCCGTGGCCGGTCCACGGGCCCCACAGCCTCGACAACGGAAAGCCAGCGTATGCCAATTGATTTCAACCAACAGGTCATCGACGAGTTCCGCGCCAACGGTGGGCGGGTCGGCGGCCCCTTCGAGGGAGCCAGGCTGCTCCTGCTGACCACCGTCGGGGCGCGCTCCGGCGCCCCGCACACCACCCCGGTCGGTTGCCTACCCGACGGAGAACGGATCCTGGTCATCGCCTCGGCCGGCGGTGCACCGCATCATCCGGCCTGGTTCCACAACCTGGTCGCCAACCCCCGGGTCACGGTCGAGGACGGAACCTTCACCTACGAAGCGCACGCCGTCGTCCTGACCGGTGCCGAACGTGACCGTCTCTTCGCCCGCGCGGTCGAGGCCGATCCCGGCTGGGCCGCCTACCAGGCCAGGACCATCCGGGTCATTCCCGTGGTCGCCCTCCACCGGATCATGGACGGACCACTGCGGTTCGCGGGCGGACCGACGTCATGGGGTGCCGGCCTCAAGCTGATCCACGACGCGTTCCGCCGGGAACTCGCGCTGATCCGTGGCGAGATCGCCAAATCAGGTCCGGGGCTGGGGGCCCAACTGCGGGTGAACTGCCTCACCGTCTGCCAGGGGCTGCATCACCACCACACCAGGGAGGATGCCGTAATGTTCCCGGCCCTTGGCGAGCAGCAACCCGAACTCGCCCCGACCCTGGACCGGCTGCATCAGGAGCACCAGAGGATTGCGGCGCTGCTGGCCGACCTACAGGCGGTCATCTCCTCCGACGCGTCGGATCCACGGCTGGTACTCGCCGAAGTCGACCGGCTCACGGACGAACTCGAGAAGCACCTGACCTACGAGGAGGAGCAGCTGATTCCGATCCTCGACGCGGCGACCCCTGCCGCGACGGGCTGACCGAGGGCACCGAGCCGTCGGGTGCGTGGCCGGGTGGACGGACCCGGCCACGCACCCGAGGAGGCTCAGCCCTGTGGCCGGGGGCAGATGCAGAACGGATGTCCGGCCGGGTCGAGCAGCACCCGCCACCGCTGCCCACCGGGCTGGAAGTCGGGCTTCACCGCGCCCAACGCCAGGCAGGACTCCTCGGCCTTGTCCAGGTCGTCGACGTACAGGTCGAGGTGGTAGCGCTTGCCGGACGACTCGTCCGGCCACTGCGGTGGCTGGTACGCCTCTACCCGACCGAACCCGATCGAGTTCGTTCCGTTGCTGATCATCGCGTACTCGTCTTCGCTGCTGGTCGTCTCCCAGCCCAGCACCCGGCGATAGAACTCGGCGTGAGTCTGCGGGTCCGGACTGTCGAGGTTGACCATGATGAGGTCGCCGATTGCTGTCATGCCTGGCAGCTTGCCGGCCGTACCTGACATCCTGTGTCAGGATCGTCCACGGATTCCGGCCGGCTCAGCACAACACCTCCAGGTGCTGATGGGCGTCGATGGCGACGTCCTCGTGCTGCAACCAGCGCCTCGCCCAGAGCCGGGCGGCCACCTCGGCCGTCTCGTCACCCCCGGCGGCCTGCTCGACCAGCAGCGCTGTGGTCAGGGCGTACGCCGTTCGCAGGGCGAAGCCACGGGCACCGGCGACCACCGGCGGCGTGCCCGGGTCGGCGGTCACCTCGGCCACGGCGGTACGCAGCTGCGCTGTGGCGCGCGCCACCGCGTCGGCCAACACCGGGGTGAGTCGCCGGGCGATGTCGGTGGCAGCGTCGAGCCGCCGCAACAGTGGCGTGGCCGCGTCCTCCCGGACGACGGCCCGCAGCACGTCCAGGGCGAGCACGTTGGTGGTGCCCTCCCAGATCGGCAGCACCTGCGCGTCGCGCAGCAGCCGCGGTACACCGGTGTCCTCGACGTAACCGGCCCCACCGAAACACTCGACGTACTCGCTGGCGGCGGCGACCGCCAACCGTCCGGTGGCGAGCTTGGCCAGCGGCGCCACCACCCGCAGCTCGGCGGCGGCCTCGGTGTCGGCGCCCACCTCGACCCGGCCCATCAGGGCGAACGCGTGACCGGCGAGGACGAACGCGCCGGCCGCGTCGACCGCCAACGTCCCCAGCGTCGCCCAGTGCAACGGCGAGTCGATCAGCCGGCCGCCGGCCACCTGACGGGTCCCGGCGTACGCCAACGCGTAGGCCAGGCCCCGACGCATCCCGCCGGCCGCGGCGGCGGCGTTGTGCAGACGGGTGACCACGACCAACGTCATCGCCCGGGTCAACCCCGGCTGGCCCGGGTCGCCCAGCGGCAGGGCGTACGCGTCCCGTAACCCGATCTCGGCGGTGGGCAGCGCCCGGGTGCCGAGCTTGTCCTTGAGCCGGTGCACGGTCACCCCGGGCGCGGGCGCCGCCGGGTCCAGGTCCGGCCCGGCCAGCAGAGAGTCGGCCGCGTAGCGCGGCACCAGGAACGGAACCAGGCTCCGGCTGCCGGGACCGGCGCCCTCGGGACGGGCCAGCGCGACGGCCATCGCGGCGTCCGCCGCCGAACAGAACCACTTCTCACCGGTCAGCCGCCACGACCCGTCCCCGGCCGCCCGGCCGGTCGTCGACGAACGGGCCAGGTCGGAGCCGCCCTGCGACTCGGTCATCCACTGTCCGCTGGTGATCGCCGTGTCCGGGTCGGTACTGGTCAACCGGGGTAGCCACGCCTCCCGGACCGCCGGGTCGACCTCGGGCAGGGACAGCAGCGCTGCCGCGCCGTCGGCCATCGCGACCGGGCAGGAGAAGGTGGCCGACTCGGGGCCGTACAGGTGCAGGAGGGCATGCTGCACGACCCGGGCTGCGGCACCCCAGGTGGCCCGCGCCGAGTCGAGGTAGGGCAGCGCGACCACCGCGTGCCGGGCGGCGGCGGCCCGCTGGCTCTGCCAACCGGCGGCGGTGTCGATCCGGTCGATCCGGGCACCCCACGGGTCGTAGCGCACCAGGGTGGGTGGATGTGCCTCGGCGTCGACGTGCGCGGCCCGCAGCGGGCCGACGACCTCGGCCGAGAGGCTGGCCAGCCGGTCGGTGGCGGCGGCGTGGCCGGCCGGGCCGAGCTGCCGGTCCAGCCACGAGCGCAGCAGCCGGTCGCCGGTGTACGGGTCAGCCGGTACGGGTGCCGGCTGCACGAAACGTGCCATCGTTGGCTCCTCCGCCGGTCGGGGGATGGGGGCGGGATTCGCTGACGGTAGACCAGGGACGGCTTCGACGACAGCCCCGCCGACGCGGCCGGGTGGCGCTGCCGGGGTTTCCCGCATCACCGCCCCCGGTGGTCTCTACCGTCGACCCATGGCGTACGAGCGGGCGCTGCCGTACCGGCGCAGGCGGCGGCGCAACCTGCGTACCGTGTTGGGGCTCGTCGGTTTCGTCGTGTTGGTCTGCTGCGTGGGCGCTGCCGGGCTCGGGCTGTGGAACTACCAGTCCGTACGCCGGTCCACCGACCCGGCGCGAGCAGCCGCCGACGCCTTCCTACGGGACCTGACCGCTGGCGACCACGTGGCCGCGTACGACCGGCTGTGTCCGGCGACCCGGCAGCGGTGGAACCGGGCGGAGTTCACCCGTCGGGTCGCCGGCCCGCCGAAGATCAGCCGGTACGACATCCGGGACGTCGCCGTCGACGCGCAGGACGGTCGACTACGCATCACCATCGCCGCCGAACTGACCCGTGAGGGCGGCGTGGTGGACCGGCACGAGTTCTCGATGGTCGAAGCCGATGACGGTTGGCGGGTCTGCGGCGACCCGTTCTGAAACCAGCGCCGGGCAGCCCAGCCCGCCGACGGGCCGCCACCTGCCGATCCGGCCGGGTCACCGACGGGCCCGTACGCTGGTCAACTGCGGGCGGTGCCGGCGATGCGCAGCAGGTCACGGGCCGGGCCGCTGACGTGCTGCCCTTCCGGCCAGACCGCCCGCAGCAGCCGGGTCAGGTCGACGCCCGCAACCGGCACCTCGACGAGCCGACCTGCGGCCAGGTCGTCGCCGACCGCGAGGACGCTGAGCACCGCCGGCCCGGCCCCTGCGGTGACCGCCGAACGTACGGCACTGGTGGTGGACAGTTCCAGCAGCGGGGCGGCCATCGGCCCGTACGCCGACAGCGCCACGGTCAGTGCGGCGCGAGTACCCGAGGCAGGCTCACGCTGCACGAGCCGGGTGGCGGCGAGTTCAGCGGCGTCGATCGGCCGGCGACGCCGACCCCACGGGTGCCCGGGCGGCACCACGACGACGAGTCGGTCCCGGGCGACGACCCTGGTGGCCAGACCGGCCGCCACGGCCGGACCTTCCACGAAACCGAGTTCCGCGTCACCGCGCAGCACCGCCGCCACCACCTCGGCCGAGTTCATCGCGGCCAGGCTCACCGCGGTGTCCGGCCGTTCGGCGGCCAGCCGCACGAGCCACCGGGGCAGCAGGTGCTCGGCGACGGTGAGGCTGGCCGCCACCCGGATGCGGGCATGCCGCTCGGAACGCAGCGAGGAGATACCCGCGTCCAGGGTCGCGGCAGCCTGCAGCACGTCCCTGGCCCAGTCGGCCAGCAGCGCGCCGGCCGGCGTCAGGGTCGAACCCCGGGGGCCGCGGCGCACCAGCGGAAAGCCGACGAGTCGCTCCATGCCCCGGATCCGGGCCGTCACGGCGGGCTGGCTGAGCCCGTGTGCCACCGCCGCGCGGCCCAGGCTGCCGGTGGACGCCACCTTCAGCAGCAACTCGAGGGAGTCCAGGTCCGGCACCCGTGATAAGCCCATCTGACCAGCGTATGCCCCCTGCCATCAGCACTGTTTATGAGCGCATCACCACGACCCGCCTACCGCAGCACCCCGGCCCGCAGGACAGTCGATCAAGAAGGCGAGGCGGCGGAAGGGGCAGGGCAGTGCGCAACGACCAGGCCGGCACGGTGGCGCGGGAACCCGCCGCCGGCGCCAGGCAACCGGCGGCGGCCAGGTCAGGCAGGCGACCCGGACGACTGGCGCGTCGCCTGTCGCTGCTGCCCGGACTGGGTTTCGTCGCCGCGACGACCGCGCTGGCCTTCCTGGCCGCCCGCGTACTTCCTGCGGCACACGCCCCGACCGTCGCGGTCGCCCTCGGCGCGGTCGCCGCCAACCTGGGCCTGCACCGTCCGGTGCTACAGCCCGGCACCCGGTTCGCCACGCACCGACTGCTGCGGATCGCGGTGGTGCTGCTCGGACTGCAACTCGGCATACCGCAACTGGCCGCGCTCGGACTGCCCGGACTGGGCATCGTCGTCCTGACGGTGGCGGTGACCTTCACCGGCACCCAACTGCTGGGACGTGCCCTGGGCGTACCACCGGCGCGGACGCTGCTGGTCGCGACCGGATTCTCCATCTGCGGCGCGTCCGCCATCGCCGCCATGGAGGAGGTCGCCGACGGCGACGAGGACGACACGGCGGTCGCGGTCGCACTCGTCACCGTCTGCGGGACCCTGGCGATCGTGCTGCTTCCCGCGCTACGCGGGCCGCTCGGCCTGGATCCGGCCGGGTTCGGCAGCTGGGTCGGTGCCAGCGTCCACGACGTCGGGCAGACCGTCGCCACCGCCAGCCGGGTCGACGGGTCCCTGACCGACGCGGTGGTGGTCAAGCTCAGCCGCGTCGCCCTGCTGGCCCCGCTCGTCGCGGGGGTCGCCCTGACCCGGGCCCGGCGCGGCACCGGTTCCGTCGGAACCCGCCGGCCACCGGTGCTGCCCCTGTTCGTCGCGGGTTTCCTCGGTGCGATCGTCCTGGCCAGCACCGGTCTACTGCCCGACCGGGTGCTGACCGGCGCCGAAACGGTCCAGCAGGTACTGCTCACCTGTGCGCTGGTCGGGTTGGGGACCGGGATCCACCATCGGGTGCTCCGCAGCACCGGTGTCCGCTCACTCTGCCTCGGGCTGGCCTCCTGGCTACTGGTGGCCGCCGTCGCCTACGCCGGGGTACGCCTGCTCGGCTGAACCCGGATACCCGGCCCCGGCCCGGCCACCCGGGGTGGCCGGGCCGGATACCGGATGCCTGCGGTACGACCTAGGCCCGCGGACCCAGGTCACCGGTACGGTGATGCCGCCGGCACAGCACCTGGTAGTGCACCTCGGCACTGTCGGCGGTGTCACCGATGACCACCTGCTGCCCCTCCCGGACCACGGTGCCGTCGACGACCCGGGCGTTGAGCAGTCCCTCCCGTCCGCACCAGCACAACACCTCGACCTGGATCCGGGTCACCTCGTCGGCCAGCTCGAACAGCCGCTGCGCGGCCGGGAACAGACACGACCGGAAGTCGGTGGCCAACCCGAAGGCAAAGACGTCGACGTCGTCACGATCGACGAGTTCGGCCATCTGCTCGACGTGTTCGACGGTGTAGAAGCAGGCTTCGTCACAGATCAGATAGTCGACGCTGGTGCCCTCGGCCCGGCGGCTGTGGACCAACGCCCGCAGGTCCAGGTCGTCGGTGACCTCGATCGCGTCGTGGGCCAGGCCGATCCGGCTGGTGACCCGCGGGCCGAGGGAACGGTCGATCCGGGTGAGCACCAGGCCGCGTCGCCCCTGCCGCGCATGGTTGTAGTTCATCTGCAACGCCATCGTCGACTTGCCACAGTCCATCGGCCCCCAGAAGAACTTCAGCGCGGCGGCGTGCAGCGGCCGCCCGTCGGAGACGGTTGTCCCGGCACAGTTCGGGTGGGCGGTGGCCACGCCGGTGGGCGGGTGCGCCGGGCAGGCGGAGGCGAGGGCGGAGTCGTCGGTCACGGTCGGGCAGCCTAACGCATGGTCAACAGTCGACCGCGACCTGAACGAGTCCACGCGGGTGCTCCGGGCGTCGCGGATCGTCCGGACGCCCGGGGCACGGGTACGTCACAACACGCGGGGCGGGGTGTTGCCGGCAGCGACGATGGCCCGGCGCATCGGTACGGCCAGCAGCAACACGAAGCCGACCACGAAGAAGATCAGCAGTGAGACCAGGCCCACCCGGTAGGAGTGGGTGAGTTGGAACACCAGACCGAACGCCAGCGGGCCGAGCCAACTGGTGCCCTTGTCACTGATCTCGTAGAAGCCGTAGTACTCGCCTTCCTTGCCCTCGGGGATCAGCTGGCTGAACAGCGACCGGCTCAGCGCCTGGCTGCCGCCGAGCACCAGACCGATCCCGGCACCCAGGATCATGAACGGCACCGGCGCCTCGGCCGGCAGCCAGAACGCCGCCAGGACCACGGCGGTCCACAGCACCAGGCTGAGCAGTACGGTCTTCCACGCACCGATCCGTCTGGCCAGCGCCCCCAGCAGCAACGCCCCACCGAAGGCGAGGAACTGCACCAGCAGGATCGTGACGATCAGCGTCGTCTGGTTCAGCCGTAGTTCCTCGGTGCCGTACTGGCTGGCCAGGGCGATCACCGTCTGGATACCGTCGTTGTAGACCAGGAAGGCCAGCAGGAAGAACAGCGTCAGCGGGTACGCCTTGATGCCGCGCAGCGTACGACCGAGTTGACGGAACCCGTCGACGAGCACGTTGCCCCCACCGACCGTGGCCTCGACCGTCGGGTGTTCCCGCAGCCAGCGCAGCGGCACCAGGGTGAACACCGCCCACCACACGCCGGCCGACACGATCGACCAGCGGGCCAGGTCCAGGGTGCGCTGGGCGTCACCCTCGATGCTGAACAGGCTCACCACGACCAGGTTCACCGCCAGCAGCAGACCACCGCCGAGGTAGCCCAGCGCCCAGCCCTTGCTGGAGATGCCGTCCCGGTCGTCGGGGCCGCCCAGGAACGGCAGGAACGAGTTGTAGACCACCACCCCGGCACCGAAGGCGATGTTGGCGACCAGGAACAGGGCCCCACCGAGCAGGTACCGGTCGCCGGTGACGAACAGCATGCCGATCGTGGCGCCCGCCCCGACGAACGCGGCACCGGCCAGCAGCCCCTTCTTGTGCGTCGACCGGTCGGCGACCGCGCCCATCACCGGAAGTACGAACACCGTCAGGAACACCGACAGCGAAACCAGGTACGGGAAGTACGAGCCGGCGGCCACCTTGATGCCCAGCGGGTAGACGTACCCGCTGCAACTGTCGGCACCCAACCCACAGCCGGCGGCCTGCTCGGTGACGGCGGTCAGGAACGGGCCGAGGAACACGGTGATGACGGTGGTGTTGAACGCCGACATCGCCCAGTCGTAGAAGTACCAGCCGGTCCGCTCCCGTCGGGTGCTCGACGGTGCGCTCGCCGCGCTGGTGGAGGGCAGGGTGTCCGCCATC
Source organism: Micromonospora sonneratiae (assembly GCF_042679305.1). Classification (NCBI taxonomy): domain Bacteria; kingdom Bacillati; phylum Actinomycetota; class Actinomycetes; order Micromonosporales; family Micromonosporaceae; genus Micromonospora; species Micromonospora sonneratiae. The sequence continues at coordinate 71,886 of NZ_JBHTMP010000033.1, forward strand.
GGTGTCCTTCTTGCCGGAGGGGTCAGGCGGCCCAGTGGCCGCGGCTGAGGTACACGTCGCGGAGTACATCGACGTGATCGGTCATGATGCCATCCACACCGAGATCAAGTAAGTCGTGCATTTCGGCAGGTTCGTCGATCGTCCAGACGTGCACCTGCAGCCCCAGCCGCTGCGCGTACGCGATGAACCGGCGGTCGGCCACCGGTATCCGCCCGTAGCGGACCGGCACCTGGGCGGCCACCACCGACGGTGGCAGGACCAGCCGCCGACCCGTCAGCGACGCCAGCCGCAGCCGGGCCACCCCACGCATGCCCAGCGACGTGGCGACCTTCGGCCCGGCCAGGGCCCGCAGCCGCGCCAGTCGCGCATCGCTGAACGACGCCAGCAGCACCCGGTCACCGGCCCCGCCCCGGTCGATCGTGGCGACCGCCGGTTCGACCCCACCGTCGGCCTTGACGTCGATGTTGAACCGTACCTGCGGCCACGCGCCGAGCACGTCGTCGAGGCGGGGCACGGCAGCAGCCCCGCCGACGCGTACGGTCGCCAGGTCGGCCCACCGCAGTTCGCTGATCCGGCCACGCTCACCGGTCAACCGGTGCAGGGTCGGATCGTGGAACACCACGGCCACCCCGTCGGAGGTGGCGTGTACGTCGGTTTCGACGTACTGGTAGCCGAGCGCGACGGCCCGGGCAAACGCCTCGGCGGTGTTCTCGTCCCCGTGGGCCGCGCCACCCCGGTGCGCGAAGGCCAGCGGTGCCGGTGCGTCCAGGTAGCCGAAGTGTTGGGTCATCGGCTCATCCCACCCTCCGGTGCCCAGAACCGGGCCAGGGCTCTGGTCGCGGGATCCTCGGAGCTGATCAGCGCCGTCCACGGGTCGGCACCGGCAAGGTCCATCGAGGCGTAGTCGGCCAGCTCGGCGGGATCGGGACGCTCGTCGGTCACCGCGCCCTGCTCGGCGTAGGCGTCGACGGGGGCTGTTCCGAGCAGGGCCGGGTCGGCCCACGGGTAGCCGTCGACCGGTTCGGGTGCCTGGTCCAGGTCCAGGGCGGGTGGCTGGTCGGCACCGGTCCACGCGCTGTCGTCGGCGTACGGGCTCAGGTCGGGGTCCGCCCCCAGTGGCGGGCCGGCGGGACCGAACCCGGTCTGCGCCCCGTCGGTGCCGGAACCGGTCGGTACGTCGCCGGCCGGGCCCATCCCGGATTCCGCGCCCGGGTCCGGGTCGGCGGCGGTGTCGTCGCCGTACCCGATGGGCTCGTCCACATCGAAACTGGACTGCGCCCCGCCGGCCGGGCCGGTCAGGTCGTCGTCGCCACCGGTGACGCCGTCGTCGGTGCTCAGCCCGTCGGCGGGACCGAACCCCTCCACCGGATAGTCGGCATCCGGGTCGTGCTCCGACGCCGGATCGGTGCTGTCGCCGAGGTCCACGTCGTCGAGTTCCGGCTCGTCGTACGACCACTCACCCCAGTGCTCACTCACCGCTACCTCCGCTCACCGGCGTCCGGAGTCAACACCCGGGCCCGGACGAGCACCTCGTCGAGCTGTTTGATCCGGGACCGTATCGTCTCCCGTTCCGACTGCAGCCGGGTCCGGCGTCGCGCCCGGTCAGCCTTGTCCTCGGCCATCGCCCGGTCGATTTCGGCGATGTGCGCGTCGAGCTGCTGCAACCGTCGTTCGATCGCGTCGTCCAGGGCGAGGGTCAGGGCGTACTGCAGGTCGGTGAACCGGTGGGTGATCTCGTCGGACAGCGCCGCGCGGGCCTCGGTCAGCACCTCCCGCAGCCAGACCCGGGCCTGTTGCCGGTCGCTCTGCACCCGCCGCCGGTAGAGGACGAACGCACCGGCGGCCAGTCCCAGGCCGAGGCCGGCGACCGGAATCAGCAGCCCACCGCCGATCAACGCGCCGGCACCGAGCGCCGACGCACCGGCCATGGCACCCCGACCGGCCATGAACGCCATCCCACCGGCGGACATGGCAACCATCATGTTGTCCTGGCCGCTGCCCTCCCGGCGGGGTTTGCTGGCCAGGGCGTGCCGCAGGGTGGCGTTGAGGCCACGTAACACGAACTGCAGCTCGTGGGGCTGGAACACCTGGGTCAGGACCCGCTCGCCGACCTTGCGGAACCGGAACTCCAGGTCCTGGGAGAGGCGTACGGACAGCGCGTGCAACGCCTGGTCGACGTCCTGCGGAAGGGCCTTGAGCCCGTCCCCGCGCCCTTTCTCGATCCTGTTCAGGAAGTCTTCCTGTAGTTCGCCGACGGCGGTACGCAGCCGTCCGGTGGCCTCCACCCGGGCCCGCTGCGTCTCGGTGCTCAACGCCAGCGACCACTGCCGGGACTCGGTACGTTTCCGCGCGGCCAGACCGGCCCGTTCCTGCTTGGCCGTGGTCATGTCCGCCGGGTCGGGATCGGTGGCCTTGAGCCGGTCACCGAGCGCCAGGTCCAACCGCACGAACTCGCTACGAACGGTACGCAGCACATTGGCCTGGTGCAGCAGATGCCCCTTGCCGGCCAGGTCGATCAGGGCGTGCTGAAGTTCGGCGATCCGCGACTCGCGGACCAGTTCCCCGGCTGCCGCCTCGGGCAGGGTCATCGCCAACTCGGCCAGCCGGGCCGACACCGGAAACCAGCCGGCGGTGGCGAACCGTGGGGCGTGCGCCTGCAACTGGGCCCGGTCGTCGTCCCAGATCGTCCGCCACCCCGGGTACGCGTCGGTCTTGGTCAACGCGAAGACCACCGAGTTGACCCGCTTACTGGCCTCGATGAGGAAGTCCAGTTCCGGCTTGGCGAACGGAGCCGACGCGTCGACGACGAACAGCAGCGCGGTGGCCCGCTCGACCGCGTCGAGGGCGATCTCGGAGTGCATCGGGTCCAGACCACCGGTGCCCGGGGTGTCCACCAGGGTGAGGTGCCGCAACAGCGGCGCGTCGTGGCCCACCTCGATACGCCGGGGTGGGCGCAGCCCCTCCGGGAGACGTCCGAGGGTGGTGGCCCAGTCCCGTAGGTCGGACAGGCCCAGCGGCACCGGCTCCGACCGACCCGGCAGCCAGGCCCGCGCGCCGGGCCGGTCCGCCGGTACGAACTCCAGGTACGTGGAGGTGGCGACCGCCGCGTCCACGGGGGACAGGCCCGGCACACCGACGAGGGCGTTGACCAGCGAACTCTTTCCCCGTTTCGTCTCGCCGACGACCACGATCGACGGCCGGGTGACCGTACGTCGACGGATCATGTCCACGTCGGCGGCGGCGTCCGGGTCGGTCTTGCGTAGGAACGCCAGCGACACGTCCACCGCGCCGGTCAGCAGCTTGTCCAGCGCCGCCTCCGGGCGGGCGTGGGCGGTGCCCGTCATCGTCTCGACCTTTCACGTCGCGGAGCCGGTCCGCCGGGTGTGGTGGCGCTCACCGCACACCCGCTTCGGCGCGGATCCGCTGGGACAGCAGGTAGAAGCCCCGGTGTGCGACCAGCGCGACCCGGGACTGGGCGGGGCTCGCACCGGCGACCGCGTACACCCGCCACCGGGTGGCTGCCTCCCGCGCCGACTGGTCCAACTGCTGCGGCCCGGCGTCGGGAAGGGAGAGGATCCACCGCGGGTCGGTGGACAGCGCCAACCGGGCCAGTTCCTGCTCCATCGGCGCGGGCAGTTCCACCGACCCGGCGCTGACCAGTTGGGCGACCTCCAACAGCCGCAGCCGGTGATACTCCGGCTGTTGCAGCACCCGCTCGATCGCGTCCCGGAGCAACTCCCGGTCCTCGGCCCGCTGGGCATGACCGGCCACCTGCTCCAGGCCGGACAGCCCCCAACCGGCCTTAATCGCGTCGGTACGCCACCGGAACGCCTGGTCCAGTGTGTGCCGCAGGCGGGGAAACCCGGACGCCTGGAACAACATGCGCACCAGATCACCGCTGGCCAACTGGGGGCGGGCAGCGAACTGGGCGATGGCGAACCCGATCCCGTACAGGTCCAGCCGGTGCAGCAGCCGCTCGCGTTGCTGGCGGGGCACGACGCAGTCCCGGGTGGTGAACAGGTCCACCGACGCCAGCAGGATCGTCCGCTCGGCCGACGGCAGCTGCGCCAGGGCCCGCAGCGCCTCACAGTCGGCGGCGGTCAGCCGGCCCGCCTCGGTCGTCTCGGCCAGCAACCCCACGACGGGAACCACGTCCGAGACGATCCGCCGCAGCACCCGCGTCTGGTCGGTGGCCAGCGGCCCGGCCACCGGCCACGGGTCCGCCGCCCCGCTGACCAGTTTGTCCACCTTGTTGAACAGACCGATCGAGTTGATCGGGTTGCTGGCCAGCCGGGCCGACGCGGCCCGGAACGCCTCCAGCGCCTGTACGTCGTCGTCGCGGACCGACTGGGTGAACACGTAGACGATCGCCTCGGCGCCGGAGATCGCCCCGGCGGAATCCTCGTCGAGGTCCTCGTCGAGCGGCGCGGCCCCGCCCTCGAACAACAACCGGCGTGCACCGGCGCTGACCGACGTGTTCGTCGAGGCCAACCCCGGGGTGTCCAGCACGGTGAGGTCCCGCAGATGGTCGCTGGTCAACGTGACGTCCACGAACGCGACATCCGAACCCGGCACCCCCAGCCGCTGCGGAATCATCCCGGTCTCGTCCAACGGCAGGCTGACCCGCGCCCCGTCACGGCGTACCACGTCGACCCGGTCGACCGTGCCGTAGCGGAACTGGGTGACGACCCGGGTGCATTCACCGACCTCGGTCGGGGCGACCCGCCGACCGATCAACGCGTTGACCAGAGTCGACTTCCCGGCCTTCAACCGGCCGGCGACAGCCACCCGCAGCGGTTCGTCGAGCCGTCGCCGGATGTCGAGGACCCGCGCCTGGCCGGCGGAGCCCAACCGGGGCCCCACCTCGTCACACAGAGCGGCGACCCGGGCACTGAGTGGACCTGGACCCATGACTCGTCAACCGGTGGGACGGTCGGCGACAATGGAACGAATCCGCAGGTCGTGCTCGCTCATCTCGATTTGGTGTCCCTCCATGTTCCGGCAGGGCGAGGCACCCCTGCCGGACCTCACACTATGAATATCCTGCCGGCGCAGGATCCCATGTTCGTGCCACCGTCTCACGTCCCGGTGGCGGTAGGCCCTGGCGGGGGGAGGAACAGTGCCACACGCATCCGGCGACCTGACCGAAGCCCCATCCGACCACGCGACCGAACCCCCTCGACCACATCCCGTCGTCGACGAGGCGATGCGGCTGCTGGCCACGCCCGGCCTGGTGGTGATCGTCGGCGGCCCCGGCTGCGGACGCAGCACCGTCCTGCACCACCTCGGTTCCGGCTTCCACGGCCCGGTGTTCCACGGCGGGGGCCTGGCCACCCTGCGCTCGACGCCGGCCTTCGCCCTGACCCGGGCGCTGCGGGTCCGTCTACCCACCCGGGATCCCGCGCTGCTGGCCGAGGCGGTGCGCTCCCGGGTACGCGGCGGCCTGCTGCTGCTCGACGACCTGCACTGGGCCGACCCGGTCACCCTGGCCGCGCTGACCCCGCTGGCGGCGCACTGCCGGGTCGCGGTCGCCCTGCGCACCCCGCACCGACTGCCCACGTCGGCGGTCGAGGCGCTGCGTACTGCCGCCACCGGCTGGTTGCCCGTACCGGCCCTCAGCCCCGACGCCGCCGCCGACCTGGCCCGCGCCGTCGCACCGGGGCTGGACCCGATCCAGGTAGCTGACGTGGTTGCCCGGGCCGGGGGAGCACCGCTGGCCGTCACCGCCCTGGCCCGACACAGCGGCACCGGTCCCCGTACCGCCACGAGACCGGCCGACGAGCAGCCCGCCGTCGACCAGCTCGCCTACGCGGTGGCCACCGCGCTGGCTGACCTGACCCGGCCGGCCCGGACCGCGCTGGC